>NZ_JAJEQL010000021.1:0-39315 GCF_020687345.1 Faecalibacterium butyricigenerans | reverse complement strand
GACCTGCATGACGGTCTCCTTGACTGTGCCGACCAGTGCCTTGTCCTTGCAGCGTTTCGACCAGAGGATCTGCTTTTTCACCACAGGCACATAGACCACATGGAGATGATAGTGGTAGACTTCACGGCCTAATGCTTCGGTCATGGCACGGTTGATCTCATCGGCGTGCATGACGGCAGAGAGGATATATTGCTCACAGCCCACGATCTGGACCGCGGCTTTGTAGGCATCCGCATAGAACTGCTTGGCGAACTCGTAGCCGCCGTGATTGTCAAAATAGGCCGAGTTGACATCAAAGACAAACCCTGCAAAAAGGAAATTCTGGCGAAAATCACTCTGCACTATCCGGAGGTGGAGCGCGAGGCTGTCTGGGGGCAGGTGCAGCTGAGATACGCAGAGCTTCTTTCCAAGTGGCGCACCGACCTCGGCGGTAAAAAGAATTTTCACAACGGCGTAGGCGGCACCTACGACTGCATCGCCATTATGTGCTATTACGATGTGTGCCGGGATGTGACCACATTCCGTGAAATTGAAGAGATGGAGGAAAAACTGATTCTTCCAACTTTCCGCAAGCTGAAATTTGTGGACTGCAACAAGCCGTTCTGGAGGAAGCTGATGTACAAGGCGTTTGTTCGTGCGAAAAGCGGCTGCGACAAATGGCACGATTACGAGATGTCGGTTGCGCCTTATGAAACCGACAAGCCTATTTATTATGAATTTACGGCGTGCCCGGCGGCGGAATTTGCCAAGCGGTTCGGATTTACGGACATTATGCCCGCCCTGTGCAATGTGGACTATGCGTCCATGGAACTGCTCCATGCCAAGCTCGTGCGGACGACCACCTGCGTGGACGGTTGCCGATGCGACTATACCATCTGCGGCGATAAGGATCCATACGTAAAGGAACATCCCGAATACCGGGATGAAAACGGATACAGGAGGAATAAGTAATGCTTTTACAGGTGATTTTGGAAGGTCTTGGGCTGGGGGCTTTGCTGGTTCTTGTCTGTGCTGTGGGCATCTGCAAAGGGGCTGTTGGGATGGTGCATCTTTATAGCCCGGCGGTGCAGCAGCGGTGCGTGAAGCTGGGACTTACAACACACGAGAAAATCAAGCGCAATTCTCTACTTTTCAAAGCCGTTTGCATTCCCGGCTATATCGGCTATGTGCTGGTCTGTGTCTATGGGATAAACGGTGCAAAGGGCTTTGTTCAGGGTTTCTGGCAGCTGCTCGTCATCTTGTCCGTTATGAATCTCATGGACCGCCTGTTGGTTGACGGCTATTGGGTGGGGCACACGAACGCATGGACGATCCCCGGAACAGAAGATCTGAAGCCCTACATTACTGCAAAAGACAAGCAGAAAAAGTGGCTGTTCGGCACGGTGGGCATGGCAGTCATAGCGGCGGTGCTGGCGGCAATGATGACTGCTTTTACTCACTGAGGGAGGAACCTATGAAATACAAAATCGAGAAAAACACCGTGCAGGAGACGCTGATCCTCCCGCTGTATTCCCGGAAGCTGTGCACAGAGCTGTATCAGAATCTTTACCGGGACGAGACGGCGGTGCATCTGATCGACCAGATCGACTACGATTTTTCGCAGGCAGAGAAAAACTCCCGCAGCCTGATGCAGCGTTTCGGTGCGCTGGAGGTTGCCATGCGGCAGAATGACCTTGCCTTTGAGGTGCAGGCATACCTGAAAACGCACCCCTGTGCGGCGGTAGTCAACCTGGGCTGTGGGCTGGATAACACCGGCAGAGCCTGCGACAACGGCAACTGCAAGATATACAATCTGGACTTCCCGGATGTGATTGCCTTGCGTCAGCAGCTGCTGCCCGCCGGGGAGCGGGAGCAAAACATCCCCTGCGACCTGAAAGACCCCGCATGGTTTGACAAGATCGATGCCTCCGGCGGGGCGGTGTTTTTTGCCTCCGGGGTGTTCTATTACTTCCTGACCCAGCAGGTCAAGGCGCTGGTGCAGGGGATGGCAGATGTTTTTCCCGGCGGGGTACTGGTCTTCGATGCCGCCAACCGTACGGCGGTAAAGATGATCGCCAAAACGTGGCTCAGGACGGCGAAAATCAAGGATGTGGGAGCATATTTCGCGGTTTCGGATGCGAAAAGCGAGCTTTCCCTATGGGACAGCCGTTTGCAAGTATCCAGCAGGGGCTATATGATGGGGTACAACGATTTGAAAGATCCTTCTGTCAGCGGCTTTTTCCGGTTTCTCGCCAAGGTCGGGGACAACGGGATGAAAATGCAGATCGTGAAGATCGGATTTGGAGACAGACAATGAAATATGCCGGAATGCCCTTTGGAATGTGGGCGCTGTTTGCTGGCTCCTTTCAAAAGCAGCTGACCGCTGTGCTGGGCTATGATGCAGCCACCGCAAGAGCCATCACGAAAAAGGCAAAGCCGCAATACCGGCAGATCATTGCTGGTTTGCCGGAGTTTGAAAAGGCCGACCGCTTCAAAATGAATCTTGTCAACTGCGCTATGATCGGGGCGTTCATTCTCTCCATGCCGCAACGCCCAGAGGTGGACAGGCTGACGGATTACTACGCAAGATCCATGATGACAAAGCCCATGCAGTGGTTCTGCCGCAAGAGCGGAAAAAGCAAGTTTACCCCAAAGGATATTGCTGCTATGAAAGCCACTGCCGCCCTGAAAGCCGCCGACCGCAACCCCTATTCGTGGAACATGGAGTTTTACGAATACCCGGATGGCAGCGGCTACGAGGGACGCTTTACCAAGTGCGGCATCTGTGTGCTGATGAAGGAACTGGGGCTGTACGACCTGACCCCTGCTTTGTGCCGTCTGGACTACACCATGAGCGAAGCGGGCGGCGTGACCGACTTTGTGCGGCAGTACACCCTTGCCTCCGGTGGGTCCTACTGCGACTGCGGGTACAAAAAGAAAGGGTAACGGACGATGAAGAGGAAGGAAACCTATCTTTCCCGTGATTTCCGGGAGACTGTGGCACTGCGCTTTCCCGCGCAGGCAAAGGAACTAAACACCGCTTTCGATATGCGCCTGAGTGCGCTGCTGGCTGAAAATGCAGATGCAAGCAAGGAAAAGCAGTACCACCTCAAGCGGCAGATCTTACCGGGCATTGCGGCCTACGAGACCTTGCAGCGGGTCATGCCGAAAGAGAAGGCGCTGCAAACCGTTCACGGCTATGTGGAGCGCTTGGCGAGAACAAGCCACAAACAGCTTGCCGCCCTGCTGCACATACCGGGGCTTTACCGCCTTGTTCCCGGCGTTTTTGTCAAATCCACCCGGAGCGTTTTTGGCCCGGCGGCGGGCTTTGCCCCAAAAGAGCTGCAGACCGGCAACGGCGTCTGGCGTGTGGATATGATGAAGTGTCCCTATCACGACACCTGCGCAGAATACGGCTGCCCGGAGCTGTGCCGCTGCTTTTGCGACAGCGACGACATCAGCTATACCGGTCTGCATCCGAAGCTGATCTGGGAGAGAAGCATGACGCTGGGGCGCGGAAATGACCGCTGCGATTTTTGCATGAAAACCATAAAATAGATGTACAGGAAGCGAAGAAAATGAAGAAAGAAGAAACGAAACCGTTCATCCGCTGGTGCATCGCGGCTGCGGTGTATGAGAAAAAGCACTCTGCGCACCTCGCAGGCTGACGGCGATTGCTGAATTGTCTGTGTTTTTTGCAGAAAGTGCATCCATAGCTTCCGGTGTGTATATATGCTGAAGGATTACCCGCCTTTCCAAGCGAATGATTTTGAATATCTGCGGGGGAGGATACTGATCCTTCTCCCGGAAAATGACATTTTCAAAAAGGAAGATCAGAACCGTTTTGCACAACTGTTCCGGAAACTGGATGCAGAGATCCGCACGGTTCCGGGCGGTCATGTGGGCTTCATCGTTCAGGCGGAACGGTATCTTGATTTGATGGAAACATTTTTGCAGAGAAATGGAATTTGACAGTTCACGTCTGCGAATCAGTAAGAAAAAGCGAATCTTCAGGAAAAGAGAATGGCTATGTATAAATCACTTTTTGATCTTTCCCCGGAGCAAACTGCTTCCACGGCGATGCCCCGCACCGTCGTGTTTTCCAACGGAACGGGGAGCGGGAGTATGACCATCTGTCCACTGTTTTTGGGTGCAGAGCTGTATTATAACGATATGCACCTTGCATTCTTTGAGGAAGCCACGGCACCAATGCGGAATGTCATTGAGATCAACCACTGCCGCGTGGGGCGTTACGAGTGCAGTTTTGGGGCAAATAGCTGCTGCTATCTGGCAACAGGGGATTTTGCGGTGTGTGCAGCAGCGCGCAAAAAGTCGTCCTCCTGCTTTCCGCTGCGGCACTACCACGGCATCACCATCCTACTGGATCTGGATGCGATTTCGCCGGAAATGCGGAAACAAATGGAATGGTACGGCGTAGACCTTGATGTCATACGGCGGTACATCTGCACGGAAAACCGCTGCTGTATCCTGCGGTCAGAACCGACCATTGCCCATATTTTTTCAGAGCTTTACACAGCGCATTCTGTGCCGGACACCGGCTATCTTCGGCTGAAAGTGCTGGAGTTGCTGCATATTCTGACCCGGCTGAAAAACAGGGAAGATGTGCAGCAGACAGAGTATTTCAATCAGCATCAGGTGGAGTGTGTGAAGCAGGCTGCGGCTCTTCTCACGCAGGAACTGACAGTTCACCGTACAATCGAACAGCTTGCACAGGAGGTCGGCCTTTCGCCTACGGCATTAAAAAGCTGTTTCAAAGGCATTTACGGAAGCTCGGTCTATGCGTATCAGAAAGAGTACCGGCTGCAGCTGGCACAGAAGCTACTACTCGAAACCGATTGCACGGTTGCTGAAATCGCCCATCGGGTCGGGTACGAAAATCCGAATAAGTTTTCTTCTGCATTTCGGGAAGCAGCCGGCATGACGCCTACGGAGTATCGGAAGATGCGTCCGATTGGATAGATTCTGTCGATTTGGTTCTTGCGCAGAAAGTCCGGTTCCAGTAAAATCAGTATCGTGATTAGTTGAAGCTAACGCCGATGTTCTGATTTTGTGGAGGAAATTGATAATGCGTTTGATGAAAAGAATTCTGAGTGCAGCTGCTGTGCTAGCTCTGTCTGCTTCTCTTCTGGTTGGCTGCAGCAGCGGCACGGCGAGCTCTGTTCCCGTTTCTGCAAGTTCTGCCGCAGAAAGCACTGTTTCTTCCGTAGAAGAGACCGCCTCTTCTGCTGTGGATGAAAACGAAGCTGCCGCTGCACAGTTGCTGAACGACCTAACAGGCAGCTATCAGGAACTGTGGCCGGTGATTCTGGCGGACGAATATAAGCAGACATGGCTGGATGATTGTACCGCTCTCGTGGGCGAGGACAATGCCGAAGCTGCTTTTGAGAAGCTGTCCTCTATGGTGACAGGTGATGTTTACGGCGAAGATGCAGTCAAAGCGTATGCCAACGGCGGCGGAGCCTATTTCTGCGGCTTTACCAATAGCCTTGCGACCTTGACCTTCGATGGTGAAACTTCTACCATTTCCGGCACCGATAAGGACGGCAATGTGCTGTTCTCCCATACCTATCACTACATTGGCATGGAGCCTGTGCATGGACTGTATGAGTTTGAAAGTGATGATGCCGATTCCGGCGAGTTCACCTACTTTTTCCTCGCGCCAGACACCAGTGCGGAAACCTACCACATTGAGTTTCGCTATGGTTCGGATGCAGAAACTCTGAGCCAGTACGATGCAGGCGAATATGCTTACTGGGTGGCATCTGGCATTTCTACGGATTGCGACCAGACTATGATCGACAACTGCATTGAGCTGTTCTGTACTGAAAATCTAGCAGGTTAATACGCAGAATGTGCTGTGGAGCAAAAACGCCACGGCACATTTTTGCATAAAAATTATTTGAAGGAGGTCTTTTCGTGAAAAAACAGTCCGATCTTTCCCGGCTGATGGACTATGCCGGGAGCTACCGAAATTTTACCTATGCCTCGTGGGTGCTGTCTGCAGTCAGTGCGCTGGTGGCGCTGGTGCCCTTTGTGTACATCTGGAAGATCCTGCGGGATGTGCTGAACGCCGCGCCAGACTATGCACAGGCGGTGAACATCCCCCATTACGGCTGGATGGCAGTGTTGTTTGCAGTGCTGTCTTACCTTATTTACATTGCAGCGCTGATGTGCTCCCACCTGTCGGCGTTCCGGGTGGCGGCCAATCTGCGGCTGGAGGTTTCCGAACACCTTGCCACACTGCCGCTGGGCTTTACGGAGACGTTTGGCAGCGGTAAGCTGCGCAAGATCATCCACGAGAGTACTGGCGCAGCGGAGACATTTCTCGCCCATCAGCTGCCGGACAAATATAATGCAATGGCAACACCCATAGGTCTGTTGGTTCTTTTGCTTGTGTTCGACTGGCGGCTGGGTCTGCTGAGTCTCGTTCCGGTGGCACTGGGCTTCGTCATCATGTCCGCCATGACAGGAAGGCGGATGGCAGACAAAATGCGGCAATACGGTAATGCGTTGGAATCAATGTCTAACGAGGCCGTGGAGTATGTCCGCGGCATCCCGGTAGTCAAGACCTTCGGGCAATCCGTCTTTTCGTTCAAAAAATTCAAAGCGACCATTGATGAGTACGAAAAGTGGGTCATTGCCTACACCAAAGAGCTGCGGATGCCGATGATGCTCTATACTGCCGCCGTCAACGGTGTGTTCGCCTTTCTGATCGCGGGCGGGCTGCTGTTCACGACCCACGGCGTGACCACGGAATTTCTGCTGAACCTGCTGTTCTATATCATCATCACGCCGGTGATCTCCCTGACCCTGACCCGCATCATGTACATGAGCGAAAATGAACTCGTTGTGGCAGATGCGTTGGCTCGTGTGGATTCGGTTCTGGATGCGGAACCTGTGCCAGAAAACGATCATCCGCGGCATCCGAAAGATGCCTCTGTGTCCCTGAAGGATGTGCATTTCAGCTATGATGGCAAAACGGATGTTATCAAGGGCGTTTCGCTGAAAATTCAGCCGGGTCAGATGGTGGCTTTCGTTGGCCCCTCCGGCGGCGGCAAATCCACACTGGCAAACCTGATTTGCCGGTTCTTTGATGTGCAGAGCGGCAGCGTCCGGGTGGGCGGAGCGGATGTGCGGGACATCCCCAAGGAAGAGTTGATGGACACCATCTCCTTTGTGTTCCAGAACAGCCGCCTGCTCAAGGGCAGCATTCTGGACAACGTCCGGCTGGGCAGAGCGCAGGCCACCGAAGCCGAGGTGCTGGCGGCGCTGAAAGCTGCACAGTGCATGGATATCGTGGAAAAGTTCCCGGAGGGCATCCATACCGTCATTGGCACAAAAGGCGTGTATCTGTCCGGCGGCGAGCAGCAGCGCATTGCCATTGCCCGCGCCATGCTGAAAAATGCGCCCATCCTGCTGCTTGACGAGGCCACCGCTTTTGCCGACCCGGACAATGAAGCAAAGGTGCAGGCAGCCTTTGCTCAGCTTGCCAAGGGCAAAACCGTGCTGATGATCGCACACCGCCTGTCCACCGTCGCCAACGCCGACTGCATCTATGTGGTGCGGGATGGGCAGATCGCAGAATCCGGCACAAAGGACGAGCTGTGTGCGCAGAACGGTCTGTTTGCCCGGATGTGGCAGGAGTATCAGGCTTCGGTGCAGTGGAAGGTCGCAAAGGAGGGGTAAGGAATGATCGAAAAAATTCAACACGCCACAGCCAGCTCCCCGGAGGGCGCAAAGGGGCTTGTAAAGGGCGTTCTGGCCTGTGCGTTCCAGAACATGGCGTTCATGCTGCCCACCGGGCTGCTGTATCTTCTGGTAAAAGACCTGCTGGCAGGCTCTACGAGCGGGAGAAGTACCTTTTATCTGCTGGGATGCGTTGCCTGCTTTGTGCTGATTTTGCTGACCACATGGTTCCAGTACAACGGCACCTATTTTACCACTTACAAAGAGAGCGGCACCCGCCGCCTGACCCTTGCGGAGCGGCTGCGGAAGCTGCCTCTGTCCTTTTTCGGCAAGCGAGACCTTGCCGACCTGACCAGCACCATCATGGCAGACTGCGAGGTACTGGAAAAGGACTGCTCCCACTTCATCCCCGGTCTGTTCGGCTCCCTCATTTCCACGGTGCTCATTGCCCTGAGCCTGTTCGCCTTTGAGTGGCGGATGGCACTGGCGGCTCTGTGGGTCATTCCGGTATCCGCTGCCATCGTGGTGGGCAGCTATCGGGTACAGGATAAGGTGCAGGCCAGGACCATGGCTGCGAAAATGGCCTGTGCGGACGGCATTCAGGAGTACATCGAGACTCTCCGGGACCTGAAAGCCAGCAATGCGGAGCAGCGGTATCTGTCTGGCCTTTCCGACAAAATTCGGGCAGTGGAAAAGCAGTCTATTGTGGCAGAGCTGGAAACAGCGCTGTTTGTGTCCTCCGCCGGCATGGTGCTCAAGCTGGGTATTGCGTCGGTGGCGCTCACCGGTTCGGTGCTGCTGGTGCAGGGCAGCATCGATGTACTGACCCTGTTTCTGTTCCTGATGGCGGCATCCCGGATGTACGACCCCATGCAGGGGGCTTTGCAGAATCTGGCAGCCGTCATTGCCATGCGCACCAACGTGGGCCGGATGAATGAGATTCTGGAATACCCAGTCCAGACCGGCAGCGAAACGATGACCAATCAGGGCTGCGACATCGTGTTTGATCATGTGGGTTTTGCCTACAACTCCGGTGAGACAGTGCTGAAAGACGTTTCCTTTACGGCAAAGCAAGGCGAGGTCACTGCACTGGTCGGACCCTCCGGCGGCGGTAAAACTACCGTTTCCCGTCTGGCCGCTCGATTCTGGGACAATCAGAAGGGCTGTATTACCGTGGGCGGCATGGATATTTCCAAAATTGACCCGGAAAAGCTCATGAGCCTGTATTCCATCGTTTTTCAGGATGTGACGCTGTTTGACAACACGATTCTCGAAAACATCCGTCTGGGCCGCAAAGGTGCAACGGACGAAGAGGTTCTGGCGGCGGCAAAACTGGCAAACTGTGATGAATTTGTCGAAAAGCTGCCGGACAAGTGGAACACCAACATCGGCGAGAACGGCTGCGCCCTTTCCGGCGGCGAGCGTCAGCGCATTTCCATCGCCCGTGCTTTTCTGAAGGATGCGCCTATCATCCTGCTGGACGAGGCCACCGCCAGCTTGGATGTGGAAAACGAAACTGCCATTCAGGAGGCACTATCCCGACTCATAAAAAACAAAACCGTCCTCATCATCGCCCACAGGATGCGCACCGTAGCCGGTGCGGATCAGGTGGTGGTGCTGTCGGGCGGCATCGTGGCCGAGCAGGGCAGCCCGGCAGAGCTGTACGCCCGGAAGGGACTGTACACCCACATGGTGGATCTGCAATCGGCAAGCCAGAATTGGACGATCTGAGAATGAGAGCAGCTTTTATTTGAAAAAAGTATTGCATTCGGTTAAAAAACGGATAATCGCCCGCAGTTCCAGCAGATGATTAAGGACAGTGATCGTGGCATCTTTGATGACCGACCTGCGGGATTGGTTAAAGGCACACAACATCAAAAATTCGATGGGCGGGGAGATGTCCTACAATACGATTCAGCGGATGCTGAGTAATCGCCGGTACATCGGCGAATTGCGTTTGCGGGATGTGGTACAGCCCAATGCGATCCCGGCACTGGGTCAGGTGAACTTGTCGGGGCAAGGCCCCTCCATCTTGCTACGCAAGACCATTCTGTCGCTTAAAAGCTCCACTGGGGCTTTCATTGCTCCGCTTCGCTGCGCAAACGCGAACCTGTTCAACAAGGTGCAGGAAAAGCTGGCGAAAAATAAAAAGGCCCCTGCCCGTCATAAGGCAGAGGAAAGCTATCTGCTCACCACCAAGCTGTACTGCGGCAAGTGCGGTGCGCTGATGTTCGGAGAAAGCGGTGTCAGCCACACCGGGAAGATGTACACCTATTATAAGTGTGCTGCTGCCAAGAAGAAAAAGACCTGCGATAAAAAGGCCGTGCGGAAACAGTGGCTGGAAGATCTGGTTGTCAACGAGACCATGAAACTGGTGGAAGATGACGCTTCCATGAATGCTATCATTGCCAAAGTCATGGAATTGCAAAATCAGGAAAGCACGGATTTGCCCATCTATGAAAAGCAGTTGAAAGAAACGGAAGTTGGCATCACCAATATGCTGAATGCCATCCAGATGGGCATTCTGACCAGCTCTACCAAGGAACGGCTGGAAGCTCTGGAAGATCAGCGAAAAAAACTGCAAGCCCGCATTGCAGAGGAACGGCTGGCTAAGCCAAAGATGAAAGAGGAGTTCGTCCGCTTTTGGCTGCTTCGCTTCCGCAAGCTGGATATGACCCAGCCGGAGCAGCGGCAGGCACTGGTGGATACCTTCATCAATGCCATCTATCTCTACGATGATAAGGTACTTATTACCTTTAACTATAAGGAAGGTACAGAAACGGTCGCTTTCGGGGAAGCTGTGAAAGCGGAGAAAAGTTCGGATATGAGTGCGCGAGGTGGACTGCCAGATGCAGGATAGGGTCCTCCATGCTGTCCAGAGCCGTTCGCATCTCCTCTACCGTCCAGATGGTACGCTCCTGCGTGGACTTCTTGGGGCTGTCCACGGGAACAAGGCTTTTGACAAGGATGCTCCACTCTACGGCATACTGGAACGCTGTACCCAGCAGCCGATGCACCTCATGGATGGTGGTGCCGGATAGAAACCGCTGCTTCTGCTTTTCGGTCAGTTCCTGCTTCTTTCCCTCGACATACGAACCGCAGGGCGTTTTGCTCAGGGTCGTGTAGAGGTTTTCCATGTGGTAGGGCTTGAGTTTCTGCATCTCCATGCTGCCGATACCGCTGGACGGCATGGTACTGGAGAGCGAAGCCATGGTGAACCAAGCCGCCCGCACCGGAGAATCTATGCCAGTACGCAAGACCACCGGTGCCACCGTCTACGCCGGAACAGTGGTGGAAGAGGGCGAATGCGTTCTTGTGGCCAAGGCAGAGGGCAGTGCCAACCGCTATGCCGCCCTTTCCTGTATACTGTTCATGCTGTAGTTGGTTCATTGCAGTTTCAGCTTACAATAAAAATGAGATAGGCAACCCCTTTCGGGGAAGTCTATCTCATTTTTTTCGTTTGGGCTATTTTGCAACAGCCCTCTTGACATATCCCGAGATCAGAAGCCGTTTTTACGGCTCGATCACATTGAAGGTCTTTTCAAACTTGGAGGCATACGCCAGCAGGCGTTTCAGGACTGTGGCATCGCCGCTGATCTGGACTTGACCTGCCTGCTGACCGGTCATCAGAGCAAACAACTGAAGCCGCCGACAAGTAACGGACGCCTGCGCATCCGGGCGATTCTCGCCAGGATAGGTCAGCAGCACGCCGTTCTTGCGGGTGACATAGAACTGCTCATTCTCATCCGTTACGGTCAGATTCAGGGTCAGGTCATCATTCTGTGCAGCGTTGGCATCCGTCAGGATGGCGATATAATCCAACAGCATGGAAACCGTCATTGCTCGCATACTGTTGGTGAGACCATTCGCCGTGCGGGCCCGCCCAGACAGATTGCCGTTCCGCAGTTCCGCCGCACCCATCAGGTAGGCGTTGCGCCACGCACCGGATTCCGCCCGATAACCCAACTGCTCCAGCGCATCGGCGCACAGGTTGCGTGCCTTCTGGTTGGACGGGTCTGCAAAGACCAGCTCCTTGGTGATCTGTGCCACCCACTGATATTCGCCCTTTGCATAGTCCTTTTTTGCCTTGCAGAGCACCAGCTCCGTGCTGCCCAGATATTCTACAAGCTTCTTAGCGGCATCGCTGGGCGGGAGCGGGTCCAGATTGACCGGGTTCGCATCGTACCAGCCCAGATACTTCTGGTAGATGGCTTTGGCGTTATGCGGCAGCGTGCCGTAATACTGGCGGGTATACCAGACTTTTTCGAGGGCATCCGGCAGCGAGATCATGGCGGCGATCTCGTTGGAGGTATAGCCCTGATTCATGTAATGCAGGGTCTGGTCGTGGATAAACTTATAGATGGCTGCCGTATTCAGCAGATATTCATGGATCTCCTCGCCCCAGTGCGGCCAGTTGTGGCTCTGGAACACCACGTCGGTCTTGTCACAGAAGCGCTGGTCAGCCTCGATGATGTACTTCGCCCAATCGTTGGCATCCCGCACCTGTGCGCCACGCAGGGTGTAGAGGTTGTGCAGGGTGCCGGTGCAGTTTTCGGCCATCCAGAGGGCACGGTACTTCGGGAAATAGGCGTTCATTTCGGCAGGGGCTTCGGTGCCGGGGGTTAGTTGAAATTCGATCTCCAGTCCGTCGATGGTCAGCTTTGGAACATCTTCCCCGATCTCATAGGTCGGTGCAATGAGGCTCACCTGACCGGTAGACTGTCCCATGCCGATGCCGATGGAGAGTGCTCCTTTCTCCCCTTTTTCCAGCACCGTACCATACTGATACTGCGCACGCCGGGCCATTGCAATGCCGGCATAGACATTTTCGCTGATGGCGTGTTTCAAAAATCCTTCCGGTGCAAGGATGACCGTTTTGCCCGAGGCAAGCTGTTTGTCGATGGAAAGGCTGGGGTCCGCTACATCGTTCCGGTCAATCGCACCCTCTGCGCCGCCAAAGTGATCCACATGGCTATGACTGTACAGCACAGCTTTGACATCCAGCGGTCCGAACCGATTTTCCATCAGCGCTTTTGCTGCCTGCATATTTTCTTTGCACATCAGGACATCAAAAATGATCCAGCCGTTGTTGGTGCGGATGAAGGTCGCATTGGCCATATCAAAGCCACGCACCTGATAGATGCCGTCACATACTTCAAACAGACCGGCTTTGGCATTGAGCTGGGTATTCCGCCACAGGCTCGGGTTGACCGTATCCGGCGCATCACGGTCCAGATCCCCATAGCCTTGCAGATCCCATGCCGTTGTTCCGTCATCGTTGTAGATGACCCTGCCTTCCTGATTGTCCAGCAGGCCGCGTGCTGCATTGTCAAGTTCCCGCCGGTCGGAAAAATCCAGCTTTTCATACCATTCGGCGTTCTTTTCTGCCGTGATAGCAGTTGCCTCTTCGATCTCGCCCGGTTGGGTGGGGTCCTTGAAAATGTCTGTGATAAAGTTCAGACTGTTTTCATCGGTACTGCCTGCTGCGTGCGCGGTCAGGGATGCGCCGCAGGCTAACGCCGCAACCGCTGAAGTGGAAAGAAAGTTTCTGCGGGTCATCTTCATGGTGGTTTGCCTCCTTTATATCTGGATTTATTTTACACAGACCGTGGGCGTCTGCCAGCTTTTCCGTGTGGCAGAACTGGTTGATCGGCGCACGGGTACTGTTCGGTGTTTCTGTGTGGGTTGAAACCTTTCGGGTCGCATCCATCAGAACCAGTGGAAAGGCGTACAGATACGCCTGTTCCAGAAGTTCCTGCGCCGCCATCATTTGTTGTGCTGCTGCGGCTTTCTCCACAGGAAGAAGCGCGGTTGCGCATACCACCGCAGCCGCAGTGGAAACATTCAGAAAATCTCGGCGAGCCATTTTCATAGTGGAAGCTCTCCTGTCAGACCTCTCGTTTGATGTGCTTCATACATCTTGCGAAAAACCATTTGACCTTCTATGTTACAGAATACACAGAAAATGCCTGAAAGTCAACGGCTTCTGCACTTTCGACATTAAAAACGTGAATGTTGACAAAAATACTCGATGTAAATTGGTGAAAACTCCGTTGAAGTGAATTTTAATCAAGCTGTTCTTGTGCTCTGCACGGAGGTATGCTATACTAAACATATCCAACTGACAAAGGAGTACGGCGATGAATGATCTGCATGAGTGGTTTCAGAAAAATGACCTTTGCCCAGAAAACATCTTGTATCTTTACCGTAACGACCGCAAAACGGTCGTTCACCGCATGGATGGGGAGGAAGCTGCGCTGTATGCTCCGCTGCACAGTGTCTTGTCCGTTTTGCCGGAAGATCGGTTTCTGAACATCAGCAAAGGGATCGCAGTGTGCCGCAGCCAGATCGTAAATATCAGCAACGATGGGGTCTATACCATGTCCGACGGGCGCACCTTTCAGGGACGCAAGCGTGGGATGCGCGACCATCGCCGCCTGCGTGCGGAGATTGGGGTGGCAGACACACAGCCCCACTCCATGAACATGAGCCTGCTGGAAAAATGCAGCCTGCTGGACGATATGCCGCTGGCGTTCTGCGTCATTGAGTTGGTCTTTAATGAGGATGGGCATGGCGTGGATTTCATCTTCCGCTACTGCAACGCAGAAATGGCAAATATCGAGGGTGTGCCAGTGGAAGAAATGCTGGATCGCTCTTTTTACAAGGTGTTCCCCAATGGCGATAAAAAGTGGCTGGTATCGTATGCAGATGTGGCGTTGAACGGCACAAAGCACACTCTTCACGATTACAGCCCGGAGGTGGATAAATACCTGACCATCCATTGTTACCAGCCGGAGCCGGGGTATTGTGCCTGCGTGCTGCAAGCAACAGATCCGTGACTGTGACACATTAAAAAGAACCACAAAAAACCAGAACTGCATCGCTGATTCAGCCTGCAGTTCTGGTTTTTGCTTATTTATTTTTTACCAGCAGCGCCTGATACGGCTCCAGCTCCACATCTGCCAGCCAGACGGAAGCGCCCTCCGGGGTGTGATATCTGCCGCCCAGCGCGTCCAAACTTGCCCCTGCCGGGTACTCGGTAAAGTTGAACAGTCCCACCAGCGTTTCCTCGCCGCGCTTGCGTACCAGCGCCAGCACACCGGGGTTGTGGCTGTCCCATGTGGTCACCCACGCATCCGGGGCAAAGCAGGGGTCTGCCCGCATTTGGCGCAGCTGCTCCATGCCCTGCCACAGCTGGTTCTGCAGCGTGCCTTTTTGGGTGCGCTGCTTTGCATCCTCCCAGTTGAATTTGCTGCGATGCAGATTGCGGCTGTCCTCCACACGGTCGGGGTCGTTTTTGTAGTCCCAGCCGTTGAGCTGCGCGATCTCATCGCCACAGTTCAGCATGGGGAAACCCTGCAAGAACGCCATAGCAGTGTGCAGCAGCAGATCACGCTTCACCGCATAGTCCAGTGCGGTCTTATCGTCCTTTTCCAGTGCCTGCTCCACGCCGCACAGGCTGGCGGTGGTGCCGCAGCTCCGGGCGTCGCCGGTGGCGGGGTCGTAGTTGTACAGCTCACCCTTTGCCCAGCTGCCGGGGAAATTGCCCTCGTAGAAATGGTACAGGTATTCCTTGTGCTTTTGCGGATCAATGCCCAGCCGGTTTTCCACCGCCTCGTCCAGACCCCAGCCGATGTCATCGTGGCAGCGCAGATAGTTCACGAACCAGCAGTTGTCCGGCAGGGCGTGGAGGGCATCCAGTTGAGCCTTCAGCAGCCGGGTGTCCCGGCTGGCAAGGGCACCCCACAGGTTGACCATGGTGGATACGTTGTAGAGCATATGGCATTCCGGCTTTTCCGGGGTACCGAAATAAGCCGCCAGCTCCTTGGGAGCCATGACCACCTCGCCCTTGAGGATGACCGCCGGGCAGACGCATTCCAGCACCATGCGGAGCATCCGCACGATGGTGTGTACCTGGGGCAGATTGCGGCAGGTGGTGCCCAGCTGCTTCCAGATGTAGGGCACTGCATCAATGCGGAACACTTCCACACCGAGATTTGCAAGGTGCAGGATGCTCTTGGTCATGTCCACGAACACTGCCGGGTTTGCATAGTTCAGATCCCACTGATAATCGTGGAAGGTGGTCAGCACCCACTTGTGCATCTCCTCACACCATGTAAAGTTGCCGGGTGCAGTGTTGGGAAACACCTGCGGCACGGTCTGCTCGTACTGGTCGGGGATGGTGCGGTCCTCGTAGAGGTGGTAATAGGCCTGAAACCACGGGTCGCCCGCCTTTGCCGCCATCGCCCAGCGGTGGGTGCTGGCGGTGTGGTTCATGACAAAATCCAGACACAGGCTGATGCCCGCCTTGCGCAGTTCACGGGTCAGGTTTTCCAGATCCTTGTTGGTGCCAAGGGCCGGGTCTACGGTATCGAAATCCTCCACCGCATAGCCGCCGTCGTTGTGGGGATGAGGCATCTGCAGCAGGGGCATCAGGTGCAGATAGGTCAGCTTTTGCTCCTTGAGGTAGGGCAGCTTCTTTGCCAGTTCTTTCAGATTTCCGGCAAAGAGGTCGGTGTACATGGTCATGCCGAACATATTGCCCCGCTTGTACCACTCCGGGTCGGCAGAGCGTGCCTTGTCCAGTGCTTTCAGCTCGGCGCTGCGGGCGTTGTAGGCTTCTGCCATCTCCCGCTCCAGAACCTCCAGCCCTTCCCGGTTGTGGTACAGTTCCATGAACAGCCATTCCAGCTCGTCCTTGTGCTTGGCAAATCGGGACTCAAATTCCTGTTTTGCTGCCATGGTTCAGCCCTCCACTTCTGCAAGGGTGGGCATAGCGGGGATGGCACCATGGCGGCTGGTGGTGATGCTGGCTGCCTTGTTGGCAAAGGCCAGAATGTTTTCCAGCTTGTCCACCGTCAGGGTGTCCAGCTCCTCCTTGCAGAGCTTGGACAGGGCAGCCCCAAAGAAGGTATCGCCTGCGCCGTTGGTGTCGCCCACCTTGCAGGGGACGCCAGCCACATGGCCGGTCTTGTCTCCAAAGCGGTAGAATACGCCGTTTGCACCTAAGGTGACAAAAATCAGCCGGATGCCGTTCTGTGCCAGTTGTGCCGTGCCGCTTTCGCAGTCAGTGGTTCCGGTGAGCAGGGGCAGCTCCTCATCGGACACTTTCAGAATATCCACCAGCGGCAGGGGAGCCTTCATCTGGGCAATGGCTTCCTCTTTGTTCTTCCAGAGGTTGGCACGGTAATTGGGGTCGTAGGTGATGGTAGCACCCAGCTTTTTGGCGCGGGCGGCAGCATCCAGCGTGGCAGTGCGGGAGGGGTCAGCGGTCAGGCTGACAGAACCGAAGTGGACGATTTTGGCAGCCTTCAGAGCCTCGTCCGAAATATCCTCTTTGCACAGCATCACGTCAGCGTTGGCACTGCGGTAGAAGCTGAAATCCCGCTCGCCGGCAGCATCCACCGAGACCACCGCCATGGTGGTGGGGTGGTCTGCATCCACCGCCATGCCGGAGACGTCTACCTTGTTTTCTGCCAGAACCTCTTTCAGGTAGCGGCCAAAGGCATCCGCACCTACCTTGCCGATAAAGGCAGTCTGTGCGCCCAGTCTGGAAGCAGCCACCGCCAGATTTGCCGGGGCACCGCCGGGGTTTGCGGCAAATTGAGGGATGCCGCGCGCATCCTTGCCGGTCTGGGTCAGGTCGATCAAAACTTCACCAATCGTTACAATGTCCATGATAATTCTCCTTATTCTTGATGTGAAACCCAACGATCACCGTTGGAACAGATAATGAATGTAAGCGGCTGCACGCTCCGGGTGCGGTGCATTCTGCACCACCCCAAGATAGACTCTGCCAGAAAAACCTGCCTGCCTGACAAACGGCGTATCCGAAATATCCAGCACGGTCCCACCAGCGTTCAGACCCGACAGTGCATGGAAAGACGGATCCAGCGTCCGCAGATCGAGAAAATAATCATCTGCCAACAGTCGATCCCGTGCATATTCGTCCATCAGAACAACATCTAACCGCTGGGCACTGACTGCACCCAGCAGCTTCATCTCCGAAGCATATACATACTGCTCCTCTGCGCGTTCGCTCTCGCTGAGCAGCAAGCCGGACAGCAGATCGACCTGTTGCTTTTTGGTCAGATCCTGCGCCTCGGCAAAGCCGGTGGTAAGCTGTTCCGTCAGATCAGACCCGGCAGTGATATTTACCAGACCAAGGTAAAGCACATCCTCTTTTTTCGTCACATGGCGGTAGGCTGTATAGCCAAGGATATAGACGACGATGAGCACGATCGCAATGGGCAACTTGTAATATGCCCAGATGTGCTCCCACTTTTTGTACCCATGGAGGGAGCGGAGCGTATCCCGGTCAGTTTTTGTCATGGTCGTATTCCTCGTGTACTGCGTCAGGGTCTCCACCGATCAGATAGAGGATCCGAAGCATCAGAAAGGAGCAGATCATGGCGCAGAAGCCCATGCCCAGCAGGAATGCAGGCGTGAACACAAACACGATGACGTACCCCATAATGCCATAGATCGCCGCCATCAGCAGGGTACAGAACAAATACCGGACACCCACGAGAAACGCTGTTTTCAGAATGCCGAAGGTGGTGTTTTCAAAGCGTGCCAGCAGGGGAAAGGCATACAGCAGAACGATGCCGTACAGAACTGCCGCACCAATAAGCACTGCAGTGAGCAGCGTCCAGAAAATGTTTTCGCTCCACATTCGGCGCAGCACAAAGCCATCCGCAGCCAGGAAACTGCCGACTGCCAGCAGGATAAGCCAGAGTTTTGTGGCAGGCTTAAAATTTTCCCGGAACGCCTTAAAAAACATCCGGGTCAGACCATCGTCCCGATCTTCCGCCATTTTGAGCGTGACGTAGAACAGTGCGGTCGTAGAAGCCCCTATGGTAACGATGGGCAGGCTGCACACGAGCCATAAGATGTTCAGGTAAGCACTGTAAGTCAATTTCGTCAGCACAGCAAACAGCGGCTTGTCCGTATTGCACAGGTCACGCATGGGGGTTCTCCTTTCGCTCAATCTCCTGTGGATTCGCGCAGGATCAGGTTGGTTTCCGTATAGACGGTGCGATAGTTCAGCAATGGCTCTTCGATGCGGGTCATAAGCAGATTGGCGGCGGTGTAGCCCATGATCTGTCCATGGATATGGATCGAAGTCAGACGGGGGACAAAGTAGGAAGCCTCCTGACTGTCATCGAAGCCGCAGACCCAGATATCATCGGGAACCGAATACCCCAGCTCATTCAATGCCTTGACCAGATCCATGGCAACAAAGTCATTGGCGCAGATAAAGGCATCCGGCATCGTTTTGGACCGACGTATGGTTTCGTACAGGGATGCCGGATAGTTCTGCTGTCCAGATGGCATCGCACAGGTGCTCAGGCCTTCTGTCAGACCAAAGTGCTCCACTGCATCCTTATAAGCCATATAACGCTCAAAGAAGGACTGACAGTGGTTTTTATCCCCCGCAAAGCTGATGCGTTTTTTGCCGCGCTGGACCATGTGGGCCACTGCATGCTGGATCTCAATGCGGTTTTCCATATAAAGGCGGTCGGCTTTAAGAGGAGGACGCATATCCATCACAGGGGTGTCTACAAACAGCAGCGGAACATCCAGATCGCACAGCATCTGTGCGTAGTCATAGTCGAATACTTCAAAGCAGATGATGCCGGCTGTGTGCTGGATGTTGAGAGAAGATGGAAGTATTTTCTCTTCCAGCTCCATGGGAGAAATGCGATGAATGGTCATGCAGCTGTGCAGATGGTCGATTTCCGACTGGAAACGATCCAGCATCATGGAGGAAAAGTGAGAGTTGTTCAGAAACCGGGTCGTTAGCATGGCAATCTCCCGTTTGTCACTCGGCAGAATGAAAGGCTCTGCTGCTTTTGCGGCGTTTTCCTGAAACAGCGGCAGATAGGCAAACTGCTTATAGCCCATTTCGGCGGCTTTGCGCAGGATCTTCTCCCGTGTGGCATCTGCCAGCACACCGGTGTTGTTGATGGCCTTTGAAACTGTGTTGCGGGAAAGCTGCAGTTCGTCGGCAATATCCTGAATGGTGACTTTGGTTGCCATAAGTCATCCTCTTTCTTTATAATATAGGGGCAGATATCCTTTTATAGATAAAGTCTGGTGACGGTTCGTATTCTTTATGACTCCAGTATAGTGCAAATGCACAAATTAGTCAAATGTAAAAATGCAAATCATCATTTTGCATATTTACGCACTTTCGAATTTGTGCACCTGTACAAATGCACAGTATTTCTTTATGTATCCCATGAATTATCATTGACATTCGCTTGTTTGCGTGGTATAAATGAATTAGAGAATTTTACATTTGCACAATCGAAATGAAAAAAACGTAAAATTCAAAGGTGCAAATGTAAAACACTGATCAAGCGGCAAACAAATCAAAAGGAGGAGAATGATTCATGAAAGCAAAGACAGCCTCGCCGGAAACGGCTGTGTTGACGGCAGAACGCAAGCTGCACAACACGTGGGTCTACATCAAACGGCATTGGCAGCTTTACCTGTTGTTCCTGCTGCCTGCCGTGGTGCTGACGCTGGTGTTCAAGTACGCTCCCATGGGCGGTGTGCTGATCGCATTCCAGAAGTACAATCCCTTCAAGGGCATCTGGGGCAGCGAGTGGGTAGGCTTCAAAAACTTTACCCGCTTCATGTCCTCGCCGGACTTCCAGCGCTATCTGATCAACACCCTGAAGCTGAGCGTCTATGGTCTGCTGTGGGGCTTCCCGATCCCTATCCTGCTGGCATTCCTGCTCAACCGTATCGAGAGCAAGAAGATCAAGCAGAAGGTGCAGCTGGTGCTGTATATGCCCAACTTCATCTCGGTCATCGTGCTGTGCGGTATCGTCCGGGTGCTGCTGAGTGTCACCGGTCCGGTGAACGGCCTGCTTCACACCAGCATCAACTTCATGACGCTGCCGGAAGCGTTCCGCCCCATCTACATCATCAGCGGCATCTGGCAGGGTGCCGGCTGGGCATCCATCATGTACACCGCATCCCTTTCTAACGCCAGCAAAGATCTGAAGGAAGCTGCGATGATCGACGGCGCAAACCTGATCCAGCAGATCATGACGGTGGAGTGGCCCGCCATTAAGGATATGGTCGTTATTCAGTTTATCCTGCAGGCAGGCAATATCATGAGCATCGGTTTTGAAAAAGCCTATGCCCTGCAAACTGACCTGAACCTGAACACTGCCGAGATCATTGCAACGTATGTTTATAAAAAGGGCCTGTTGGACGGCGATTACAGCTTTTCCACGGCAGTCGGTCTGTTCAACACCGTTGTCAATGTCATCCTGCTGATCGCAGTGAACAAGGTCGTTGCCAAAATGAACGATGGCAAGGGCTTGTAAGGAGGGGTTTACCATGGCAAAACAGAAAAAATCAAAAATGGCCCTCTACACCAGACAAGATAAGATCATCCTGTACTGCGGCTACGCACTTCTGGGCGTGTTCCTGCTGGCGATCATCATTCCGATGATCTACATCGTCATCGCGTCCTTTATGGATCCGGTCACTCTGCAAAACAAGGGCATCTCCTTTGATTTCAGCAAGTGGAGTCTGGATGCTTACCAGCGTGTCGTTTCGGACAAGCAGATCTGGGTCGGCTTCAAGAACGCAGTACTTTACTCGATCATCTTCACCATCATCTCGGTAGCTGTGACGATGCTTGCCGCTTATCCCATGTCGCTGCCGGACTTCAAGGGCAAAAATATCTTCAACACCTTGTTTGTGATCACGATGTTTTTCAGCGGCGGTCTGATCCCCACCTACCTGCTCATCAACAATCTGGGTCTGCTGGATTCCATGTGGGCGGTCATTCTGCCGGGAGCATTCAGCGTGTGGAACATGATCATTGCCCGTACCTATTATCAAGGCATCCCGCGTGAGCTGCGTGAAGCTGCGGATGTGGATGGAGCCAGCGAGATGCTTTACTTCTTCAAGATCCTGCTGCCCGTCTGTATGCCGGTGGTGGCAGTTCTGGCTCTGTGGCAGTTCGTGGCAATGTGGAACAGCTACTTTGACGCCATGATCTACCTGAACAGCGCATCGAAGCAGCCGCTGCAGCTGGTGCTGCGTTCCATCCTGATCCAGAGCCAGCCGGAATCCGGTATGATCGCAGATATCCAAAGTACTGCCGAACGTGCAAAGATGGCAGAGCTGCTCAAATATGCAACCATTATTATTTCCAGCCTGCCGCTGCTGGTGATGTATCCCTTCTTCCAGAAGTATTTTGATGCCGGCATCATGGCTGGTTCCATTAAAGGCTGAGGATATTCCAGAATTTTATGAGCCGGTACGCTCATCTGTCACACGAAAAAAGAAACATGAAAAAGGAGAAAATACCATGAAAAAGCTGATCTCTCGCCGCAACTTCCTCAAGGTCTGCGCTCTGGCGGGCTCTGCCGCTGCTCTGTCTGCCTGTGGCGGCGGCAAATCCAACGGCGGCAACAATTCTGCTGCCGCAGCTGTGGACGTAACCGGTGCCGTTACATTTCCGCTGTCCGAAAAGGTCACCTTTACCGGTATGACCAGCTTCCCTGTGGGCAGCGAACCCGAGCCGAACAACCGCACCATCTTCAAGCGTCTGGAAGAGCAGACCAATGTGCACATCGACTGGACCGCCATCCAGTCCGACCAGTGGAGCGATAAGATCACCCTGAATATGTCCAACCCCAACACCCTGACGGATTTCGTTTTTACTGCTGATTTTACCGACAGCAATCTGCTGCGCTACGCAGATCAGGGTGTCATCCTCAATCTGGAAGACTACATTGACAACAATATGCCTAATCTCCAGAAGGTCTTTGAGCAGTACCCGGAGTACCGCACGATGTGCACCGACAGCGATGGCCACATCTGGGCACTGCCCTGGATCGAGCAGCTCGGCGCAGAAAAGACCGCCATCCAGACCGTTGGCAACATGAGCTTCATCAATACCAAGTGGCTGAACTTCCTCGGTCTGTCGATGCCCACCACAGTGGACGAGTTTGAACAGGTGCTGATGGCATTCCGTGATAACGCCGCTTCTATCAAGGCAGAGTATGGCATTGACGGCGACATCATCCCCATGTCCTGCATCGTCAACAACGGCGATCAGGATCCCAGCATCCTCATCAATGGCTTTGGCGAAGGCTACGGCGATGCAGACAAAGACCGCCATATCGCCGTTACCAACGACCGGAAAGTCATCTGTGCCGCCACCCAGCAGGGCTATCGTGATGGTCTGGACTGGCTGCACAAGCTGTATGCTGAGAAGCTCATTGACCCGGAGTGCTTCACGCAGGAGTGGTCCACCTATGTTTCCAAGGGCAAGGCTGGCCGCTATGGTGTCTGCTTCAGCTGGGATGTTGCCAACATTGACAACCTGACCGACTGGGAGCCGCTGCCTGCCCTGACCGCCGATACCCGCAATATCACCCCGCAGAACGGCTCTTTCACCAGCGGTTTTGCCCGCGGCAGATGCGTTGTCACCGCAAAGGCAACTAACCCCGCATTGGTGTGCGCATGGCTGGATCAGATGTACGCACCCCTCCAGTCTCCGCAGAACAACTGGGGTACTTACGGCGATGCGGAAGGCTTTAATATTTTTGAACTGTCCACCAACGATAAGGGCGAGCCCATGCTGAAGCACGCTCCTCTGGGCGATGCTTCTCCCGTGGAAGTCCGTGAAGCGCAGTGTGTCAGTGGGCCTCTGGCGGTTCTGGATGATTACTATGGTGTATACGTTACCTGCCCGGACGATGCACAGTACCGTCTGGACTGGATCAAGGAGATCTACACTCCGGATATGAACAACGATTATGTCTATCCCAATGTCTTTATGAGCAGCGAGGACACCGAGCAGGTCTCTAACCTGCAGGCAGATCTGCAGACCTACATGAATACGCAGAAGGCGGACTGGATCATGAACGGCACTACGGATGCAGAGTGGAACGAATATCTGAGCAAGCTGGAAGCCTACGGCCTGTCCGACTATCTGGGCATTATGCAGAAATATCTGGATGCTTACTACGCATAAGAATTCTTTCCTTTGGAGGATTCCATGAACGATTTGACTTTACAAAAAGCCCGTGCCTACGAGGCCGAGCACGGCGCAGCCATTTCCCCGGCGGAACGCCCTGCCTACCACCTGACTCCCTATGTGGGCTGGATGAACGACCCCAACGGCTTCTCCTACTATAAGGGGCAGTACCATCAGTTCTATCAGTATAATCCCTACGATGTGCGGTGGGCGCCCATGCACTGGGGTCACGCCGTCAGCACCGACCTGCTGCACTGGGAGTATCTGCCCTGTGCGCTTGCCCCGGATTCTCCGGCAGACAACGGCCCCGGCTGCTTCTCCGGCTCTGCCACTGAGATGGACGATGGCAAGCAGCTGCTGATGTACACCAGCGTGGTGGCAGAAAAGCAGCCCAATGGGGAGATGCGGGACATCCAGACCCAGAGCATTGCCATCGGTGACGGTCTCGACTACGAAAAGCCTGCCTGCAATCCCGTCCTGACCCAGAAAGACCTGCCGGAAGGCTTCAGCAAGTTCGACTTCCGGGACCCCAAGATCTGGCGTGAGGCCGACGGCACCTACTCCGCCGTCACCGTCTGCCTGGCCGAGGACGGCAGCGGCGCAGCGGCACTGTTCCAGAGCAAGGACGGCTTCGACTGGCACTTTGTCACGGTGCTGGAACGCTGCAACAATCAGTACGGCAAAATGTGGGAGTGCCCGGACTTCTTCCCGCTGGACGGCAAACAGGTCTTGATGCTCGGCCCCATGGAGATGCTGCCCAAGGGCGAGTTCCACAACGGTCACAACGTGATTGCTTTCATCGGCAGCTACGACGAAGTGACCCACACCTTCACCAAGGAAAACGTGCAGCTGATGGACGGCGGCATCGACTTCTACGCCACCCAGACCACCCTTGCCCCGGATGGCCGCCGCATCATGACCGCATGGATGCAGACATGGTCGGACACCGAGGATAAGCCCCGGGGCTGCAAGTGGTTCGGGCAGACCATCTGTCCGCGCGAACTGCACATCAAGGACGGACGCATTATTCAGACCCCGGTGCGGGAGCTGGATGCCGTCCACGGCAAGCGCACCTTCCACGAAAATGTGACGGTGCAGGGCGAAACAACGCTGGAGGGCATCAAGGGCCGTGTGGCCGACCTGACCGTCACGGTGCAGCCCGGCGAATACCGCTCCTTTACCCTCAAGCTGGCCGCTGACGCAGACCATCACACCAGCCTGACCTACGACCCCTACACCTCGCAGCTGACGCTGGACCGCAGCTATGCCGGTTCCCGTGCCGACATCGTACACCGCCGCAGCTGCAAGGTCCGCAGCCAGAACGGTGCGCTCAAACTCCGCATCCTGCTGGACAAAAACAGCATCGAAGTTTTCGTCAACGATGGCGAGCAGACCATGACCGCATGGATCTACACGCCCCAGTCTGCCGACGGCATCACCTTTGCTGCCGATGGTAAGGCAACTGTTACGGCAGAACAGTTTGAGCTGAATCTGTAACCTGATCTTCCCTTCATTTCTCCTTCATCAATACAGCCCCGTTCTGGATTCCTTCACCAGAACGGGGCTGTGCTTTTTGTATCGGTTCTATGCGCTCTATTTTGATGACGGAGCTTTTTGTTGGGGCGATTCAGCTCACTTGCCCAGATGCCAGATGTCGCGGTCATACTCGGCGATGGTGCGGTCGGAGGAGAACATCCCCGCTTTGGCAATGTTCACCAGACACTTGCGCCGCCAGCCCATGGGGTCGCAGGCGTAATCGCTGAGGGCCTGCCCCTTCCGCACGACGTAGGCGTTGAAGTCCGGCAGGGTCTGGAACCAGTCCTTGTGGATCAGCTCGTCGTGGAGGCGGGTCAGGTTTTCGGTGTGACCGGCGGCCAGCATCTCGGGACCGGTCAGGAAGTCGATGGCCCGGCGGATGTTGGCGTCGCCCTCCACCCACTGGGCCGGGTCGTAATCGCCCACGGCATAGCGGTGGATGACCTGATCGGAGGTCTGGCCGAAGATATAGATGTTTTCATCGCCCACCTGCTGGCTGATCTCCACGTTGGCACCGTCCATAGTGCCCAGCGTCAGCGCACCGTTCAGCATGAACTTCATGTTGCCGGTGCCGGAGGCCTCCTTGGAGGCAAGGCTGATCTGCTCGGACAGGTCACAGGCCGGGATGAGCTTTTCGGCGGCGGTGACGTTGTAATTCTCCACAAAGACCACCTGCAGCCACTTGGACACCTCCGGGTCGGCGGCGATGACCTTGGAGAGGGTCAGCAGGGCGTGGATGATGTCCTTGGCAATGGTGTAGGCCGGAGCGGCTTTGGCTCCGAAGATGCTCACCAGCGGGACAGCAGGCAGGTGCCCGGCCTTGATCTCGTGGTACTGATGGATGAGGTACAGCAGATTCAGCTGCTGACGCTTGTACTCATGCAGGCGCTTGGACTGAATATCAAACAGGGCAGAGGAGTTCACCTGCACCTTCTGGGTGCGCAGCAGCCAGTCCGCCAGCGCTTCCTTGTTGGCCTTCTTCACAGCGGTCAGCTCGCCGAGTACGGTCTCGTCGTCGGCAAAGGCCAGCAGCTTTTCCAGTTCAGTTGCGTCCTTGCGGAAACCAGAGCCGATGCGCTGTTCCAGCACAGCGGTCAGGCGGGGGTCGCATTCCAGCAGCCAGCGGCGGAAGGTGATGCCGTTGGTCTTGTTGTTGAACTTTTCCGGGTACAGCTCGTAGAAGCCGTGCAGCTCCGAATTTTTCAGGATCTCGGTGTGGAGCGCTGCCACGCCGTTGGTGGAGTGGGTGAAGTGGATGTCCATGTGGGCCATATGCACCCGGTCGTCCTTGTCGATGATGGCAAGGCTCTCGTCCTTGGTGCGGGTGCGGGCCAGAGCATCCAGCTTTTCGATAATGGGCATCAGCTGGGGCACAACGGCATCCAGATAGGCGCGGGGCCATTTTTCCAGAGCCTCGGCCAGAATGGTGTGGTTGGTGTAGGCGCAGGTCTTGGTGACGATCGCCACGGCCTCCTCAAACTCGATGCCCTTCTCGCCCAGCAGCCGGATCAGCTCCGGGATGACCATGCTGGGATGGGTGTCGTTGATCTGGATGGCGGCGTAGTCGGCCAGATCGTGATAGCTGCAGCCCCGGGCGGCGCACTCGGCCAGAATGAGCTGGGCACCGGCGGAGACCATCAGGTACTGCTGGTACACCCGCAGACGGCGGCCTGCCTCGTCGGAGTCGTCCGGGTAGAGGAAGAGGGTCAGGTTCTTGTCGATGGCGGTCTTGTCGAAGGCGATGCCGTCGTGGACGATGCTCTCGTCGATGGTGTCCAGATCGAACAGGTTCAGGGTGTTGGTGCGGCCCTCGTAGCCGGTGACGGCCAGCTTGTACAGCCGGGCGGTGTACTCTTTGCCCGCCAGCTCCACCGGATAGGTGACGTCGGTCTTTTCGGCCCAGCTGTGGGCGGTCAGCCACGGGTCGGGCTTTTCGTTCTGGACGCCGTCCTCAAAGGACTGGTGGAACAGACCGAAGTGATACCGCAGGCCCACGCCGTCGCCGGGCAGGCCCAGCGTTGCGAGCGAGTCCAGAAAACAGGCCGCCAGACGGCCCAGACCGCCGTTGCCCAGAGAAGGTTCCGGCTCCACCTCTTCGATGTCCGACAGGCGCTTTCCGGCAGCAGCCAGTGCATCGCGGGCTTCCTCGTACAGCCCCAGATTGATGAGGTTGTTGGACAGCAGCTTGCCGATGAGAAATTCGGCACTGATATAGTACAGCTTGCGGCCGGTGACGGGCTGCACACGGTCTGCGCTCTTCTGCCGGACAAGCTCCAGCAGAGCGAGGTACAGCTCCTGATCCGTGCAGTCGGCCAGCGGCTTGCCCGTGAGATTCTGTAAGGTCTCGGTGAAGTTCATAAATGGATCCTCCTTTGCTACGGAAAACAGGTTTGACATCTGCAATTCAAGATATACCACATAAAACGATCAAAATCTTGCCTTAAAAGTGCAGACTATGGTACAATCCTATTATCAGGAGGTGAGACGATGCAAAATCAGGCTTCTTTGCAGGAAACCAAGCAGCACGGTGCCGTGCGGTTCCCGTTTAATCTGTATCCCTGCACCATCCCGGGGGATTTCCCGCAGGTGGCGCTCCACTGGCAGGAGAGCATGGAGCTGGTCTTTGTCAAGCGCGGCGCGGGGCTGGTGCAGGTGGGCGCTGTGCCTTACCCGGCCCGCATGGGGGACATCTTCGTTTTTACGCCCGGCACCCTCCACGCCCTGCGGCAGACGGAGGGACAGTCCATGGAATACGAGAATCTTATTTTTGAGCTGGAGCTTCTGGGTGGTGCGGAGGACCTTTGCGCCGAGAAATATCTGCTTCCGCTCCAGAGCGGGCGGCTGTCGCTGCCTGCCCGTCTGACCCCAAACGATTTGTGTTATCTTCAGGCTGCCGCCTGTCTGCGGGAGGTGGAGGAGGCCAACCGCTCGAAGCTCCCCGGCTATGAGCTGCTGGTCAAGGGGGCGCTGCTGCGCTTTCTGGCTCTGCTCATTGCACAGGGAAAGCAGCAGCTCCTCGCAGAGACCGCCGACACCCAGCGGCTGAAAGCCGTCCTGCAATGGCTCTCGGCCCATTATGCCGAGGCGCTTCGGGTCGCCGATGCTGCCGGGGTCTGCTCCTTCAGCGCCAGCCACTTCATGCGATGGTTCCGGCAGATGACGGGACAGAGCTTCATCGCTTTTCTGAACGAATACCGCCTGAACGCCGCCGCCGAAGCGCTCCAAACTACGGATGAGACCATCCTGACCATCGCCTCCCGGTGCGGGTTTGAAACTCTCTCCTATTTCAACCGGGCCTTCAAGGCACACTTCGGCATGACGCCGCGGGAATACCGGAAAAAATAGGAGAGGGCAGCATCCTTGCCCTCTCAGCTTCGCTGCGCTCAGCAGCTCTCCCAAAGGGAGAGCCTCTGGCGAAACCAGAAACTTTGCAGGAAATGCCAAGGCCTCTCCCTTTGGGAGAGGTGGCATCGCGTAAGCGATGACGGAGAGGGCAAGCCACCTGAAAAGAAAAATCATCCGCGATAAGATCTCACGAGGCTCAGACCGTTCATGAGAAAGGATCGCGGATGATTTTTTGTTTTGAACTCAGACCTCCGGCGGCGGGCAGCAGCTCTCCCGCGGGATGAGCTGGTGCGGCACGATGATCTTGGTGGCCAGAAGGTTCGGGTTTTCGATGTGGTTGATGGTCTGGCTGGCGGCTTCCATGCCCAGCTGGTAGGGGTTGACGTCCACGGTGGTCAGCTGGGGGCTGGTGATGCGGGAGAACAGTGAGTTGTTGAAGGACACGATGGAGAGGTCTTTGGGGATGCGCAGCCCCAGCTTGCCACAGAACTGCTCCAGCACCACGGCAAGGATGTCGTCGCTGACCAGCATGGCGGTGGGACGGTCCGGGGCGGTGAGAAGGGACTTCAGCGGCTCCTCGTAAGCATCGTTCAGGGTGTTGACCTCCACGCAGTCCTCTTCGCGGGGGGTGATGCCGTGCTTGAGCAGGGACACCTGGTAGCCCCGCCTGCGCTCTGCCGAAAACAGCATCGCATTGCTGACCCCGAAGTAGGCGATGCGGCGGTGGCCCAGCTCGCAGAGGTAATCGGCAGCTTCCTCTCCCGCAAGGGCGTTGTCATTGTCGATGTAGATGGTCTGGTTGGCCGACTGTGCCGCCTTGCCCACAATGACATGGAGCAGCCCTTCGCCGCGCAGATAGGCCGCCACCGGGCAGTCCTTTTTGGAATAGAGCAGGATGAAGCCGTCCGCCTGTGCGTTGGCCACCATGCTCTGGATGGCGTCCAAGATCTCTGCATCGTCCTGCCCGGTGATGACCGTGTTCACATACCGCCGCTGGTTGCAGAACTGCCCGATGCCGCGGATGATCTCCAGATGGAATGCGTTTTCGTAGACATCCCGCTGGGAGGAGGGCAGAATGATGCCGATGGTCTTGGAAAATGCCTCCACCGGCTCGGCCTCAAAGTTCGGCTCATAGCCCAGCTGTGCCATGACGCGGCGCACCCGCTCCTTGGTGTCCCGGCTGATGGAGGGGCTGTCCTTGCAGGTGCGGGACACGGTGGAGGGGGAGACCCCCGCCGCCGCCGCGACATCTTTGATGGTAACTGCCATAGTCTGTTCCTCCCTGATGTAATAGCTCTATTGTAAAGCGGTTCCCACGCGATGTCAATGTTTGCGCAAGGAATTGCGCAAACGGTGCAATCCTGTCCTCTGCGTACCCTCGACAATTTCCACAAAGAATCTCGCAAACGGTTGTGCGAAACGTAGAAAACTTATTATAACTCCAAAAAACTCTTGTAAAAGTTGCGGATTTGAATTATTCTTGTTGCATAAAACTACGCAACTCGAATGCAATGGTTGCGCAGAATGATGCAAGAGGAAGAATAAGGAGGAACATCATGACCACAACGACACGTTCTATTGTCGTGACAGCACCCTTCAGCGGAACACTCGTCCCGCTGAGCGAAGTCCCGGATGAGACCTTTGCCAGCGGCGTTCTGGGCGAAGGCATCGCCATCGAGCCGTCCGATGGGCTGTTCTGCAGCCCGGTGGATGGCACGGTGGAGACCATCGCCGAAACGAAACACGCCATTGGCTTTGCGGCAGACAATGGGCTGGAGATCCTGGTCCATGTGGGTCTGGAGACCGTCAGCCTGAATGGCGAGGGCTTCGAGATCCTGGTCAAAGAGGGCGACCGGGTCAAGGCCGGTCAGCCTGTGGCCAAGGCAGACCTTGCGCTCATCCGGGAGCGGGGCCTGAAAACCATCACTTCCATCGTTCTGACCGGCGGCGCAGACGATATGGAGCTGCACTGTGCCGAGGGCATTGCGGCGGCAGGCAAGACGACGGTGCTGACCCTGACGGCAAAAGAGGCACAGCCCGCTGAGGCAGCGGAAGCAGCACCTGCGGCCAGGGAGGCCAGCGCAGAGAAGCCGAAAAAGAAGGGCTTCATCAACTTCGACTTTTTGCAGAAGCTGGGCAAGGTGCTGATGACCGTCATCGCCGTCATGCCCGCTGCCGGTCTGATGATCAGTCTGGGCAAGCTGGTGCAGATGGGCGGCGGCGACATTGCAGCGGTCATGACCATCGGCACCACCATGGAGAACATCGGCTGGGCGGTCATCAACAATCTGCACATCCTGTTCGCCGTGGCCATCGGCGGCAGCTGGGCGAAGGAGCGTGCCGGCGGTGCCTTTGCGGCCGTGCTGGCGTTTGCCCTCATCAACGTCATCACCGGCAACATTTTCGGCGTCACCAGCGCCATGCTGGAAGACCCCAACGCCGTGACCCACACCCTGTTCGGGCAGGAGATCGCCGTCAACGGCTACTTTACCTCTGTGCTGGGTGCTCCGGCGCTGAACATGGGCGTGTTCGTAGGCATCATCGCTGGTTTCGTGGGCGGCGTGGCATACAATAAATACTACAATTTCCGCAAGCTGCCGGATGCACTGGCCTTCTTCAACGGCAAGCGCTTCGTGCCCATGGTGGTCATTGGCTACTCGGTGGTCATCTCCATCGTTCTGTCGCTGTTCTGGCCTGTGGTTCAGACCGGCATCAACAACTTCGGCATCTGGATCGCCAACTCTTCCGAGACCTCTCCGATTCTGGCTCCGTTCATCTATGGCACGCTGGAACGTCTGCTGCTGCCCTTCGGCCTGCACCACATGCTGACCATCCCCATGAACTACACCTCCTTCGGCGGCACCTACACCATCGCTACCGGCGTCAACGCAGGCAGTCAGGTGTTCGGTCAGGACCCGCTGTGGCTGGCATGGGCCAACGACCTCATCAACTTCAAGAAGGCTGGTGACATGGCCGCTTACAATAACCTGCTGGCTACCGTTACCCCCGCCCGCTTCAAGGTGGGCCAGATGATCGGTGCTACCGGTCTGCTGCTGGGCATTGCGCTGGCCATGTTCCGCCGGGTGGATGCCGACAAACGCGCAAACTATAAGTCCATGTTCATCTCCACCGCGCTGGCTGTCTTCCTCACCGGCGTCACCGAGCCGCTGGAATTCATGTTCATGTTCTGCGCCATGCCGCTGTACATCGTGTACGCACTGCTGCAGGGCTGCGCCTTCGCCATGGCAGGCATCATCCATCTGCGCCTGCACTCCTTCGGCAATCTGGAATTCATCACCCGCATCCCTATGTCCCTGCAGGCCGGTCTGGGCGGTGACATCATCAACTTTGTGCTCTGCGTCGCCGCATTCTTTGTCATCGGCTACTTCGTGGCCTACTTCATGATCGGCAAGCTCAAGCTGGCAACGCCGGGCCGTCTGGGCAACTATACCGACGATAACGCGGACGATACCGCCGCCAAGACCGAGAAGAAGTCGGATAACGGTCAGGCCGAGCGCATCATCGCCCTGCTGGGTGGCCGGGAGAACATCGTGCTGGTGGACGCCTGCATGACCCGTCTGCGCGTTACCGTGAAGGACCCCGCCAAGGTCGCCGACCTCGCCGCATGGAAGGCCGAGGGCGCTCTGAGCCTGCTGGTCAAGGGCGACGGCATTCAGGCCGTGTACGGCCCCAAGGCAGACGTCCTGAAATCTGACATCAACGATATTCTGTAAAGACCATGAAACTGTTGACTTTGAATACCCACAGCCTCATCGAGCCGGACTATGAGGCAAAGCGGGACGCTTTTGTAGATTTCATCGCAGAGGAACAGCCGGATGTGTTCGCCCTGCAGGAGGTGAACCAGACGGCCTCCGCTCCGCTGCTGGGGGATGTCCCGGCGGGATACTACCCCTGCCCCGGCAATATGGTGCTGCTGAAAGCGGACAACCACGCCGCAGCAGTGGCCCGGATGCTGGAAGAGCGGGGCGTGCATTACCATTGGAGCTGGCTCCCGGCAAAGATCGGCTACGACAGGTACGATGAGGGGATGGCGGTGTTCAGCCGTGCCCCCATTACCGCCGCCGAAAACCTTCTGCTGAGCAAAAGCAGGGATTATAAATACTGGAAGACCCGCCGTGCACTGGGCATCTGTGCAGGAGATGTCTGGTATTATGCGGTGCATCTGGGCTGGTGGAAGGACGAAGAAGAACCCTTCGCGGCCCAGTGGGAAAAGCTGTCGCAGGCGGCGGGTGCAAAGCAGACCGCCTTTCTGCTGGGAGATTTCAACAGCGAAGCCAATGTGCGGGGGGAGGGCTACGACCTCATCCTCAGCAGCGGCTGGCAGGATACCTATCGTCTGGCACAGCAGCGGGACGAGGGCTACACCGTCGTGCAGGCCATTGATGGCTGGCGGGATGCCCCGGATGCAGCGGCCAAAAAGCGCATCGACCAGATCTGGTGCTCCAAGGTGCTCGCCGTAAAAAGCAGCCGGGTCGTGTTCAACGGCCTGCGGGAGCCGCAGGTGTCCGACCATGCGGGTATTTTGATCGAGTTATAAAGGAAGGTAAACGAAGATGCAGAGAAGTGCAGGCATTTTGCTGCCCATCAGCAGTCTGCCGTCCCCTTACGGCATCGGCTGCTTCTCGCAGGAAGCATACGACTTTGTGGACTGGCTCAAGGAAGCCGGGCAGACCTACTGGCAGATCCTGCCGCTGGGCGTGACCAGCTACGGCGACAGCCCCTATCAGAGCTTTTCCGCCTTTGCGGGCAATCCGTATTTCATCAGTCTGGATGCTCTGGTGGAGGAAGGGGCGCTGACCGCCGCCGAGTGCAAAAAGGCAAACTTTGGCCGCAAGGCAGATGACATCGACTACAGCCGCCTCTACACAGAGCGGGGCCGCCTGCTGCGGCTGGCCTACTCCCGCAGCGACATCGGCCACAACGAGGCATTTGCGGCGTTCTGCGAGAAAAACAAGTGGTGGCTGGACGATTTTGCCCTGTTCATGGCGGTCAAGGGCCGTTTTGAGGGCAAACCGTGGATCGAGTGGGCCGAGGACATCCGTCTGCGCTGGCAGCCCGCCATGGACTACTACCGCCGGGAGCTGTACTTTGAGGTGGAATACCACAAGTATCTCCAGTTCAAATTTGAGGAGCAGTGGCGCGGGCTGAAAGCCTACGCCAACAGCAAGGGCATCCAGATCATTGGAGACATCCCCATCTATGTGGCGCTGGATTCGGCGGACGCATGGGCAAACCCGGGCCTCTTCCAGCTGGACAAGGAGAATCTGCCCACAGCAGTGGCGGGTGTCCCCCCGGATGGCTTTTCGCCCACCGGCCAGCTCTGGGGCAACCCGCTCTACCGCTGGGAAGCGCACCGCGAGACCGGCTACCAGTGGTGGATCACCCGCTTGTGGTACTGCTTCGAGCTGTACGACGTGGTTCGCATCGACCACTTCCGCGGCTTCGACGAGTATTTCTCCATCCCCTACGGCAGCGAGACCGCCGCGCCGGGCCACTGGGAGAAAGGCCCCGGTATCGAGCTGTTCCGCGCTGTGGAGCAGGCACTGGGCAAGCGGAACATCATCGCGGAAGACCTTGGCTACATGAGCGACACCGTGCGTCAGCTGGTGCGGGACAGCGGCTTCCCCGGCATGAAGGTGCTGGAATTTGCTTTTGACTCCCGGGATACCGGCAGTGCCAGCGACTATCTGCCCCACAACTACTCTGTGAACAGTGTGGCCTATACCGGAACCCACGACAACGAAACGCTGGTATCGTGGTACAAGACCATCACTGCCGCCGAGCGTACCATGGTGCGGGACTATCTGTACGACTACGCCACCCAAGAGGAGCAGCTCTATAAAAGCATGATCGCACTGATCCTGCGCAGCGCAGCGGCGACCTGCATCATCCCCATGCAGGACTGGCTGGGGCTGGACAACTCCGCCCGCATCAATCAGCCCTCCACCGTGGGCCAGAACTGGTGCTGGCGGCTGAAAAAGACCCAGCTGACCAAGAAGCTCCAAAAGGAGATCGGCCAGATGACCACCCGCTACGGGCGGAAGAACTGGGCCTGACCGCAAATGCGGCCCATAACTGCATAAGCATGACAACGCCCCCGCTTCGGATGTTCTCCGAGGCGGGGGCGCTTTTTCGTATGGGGTCATTCTACCGATGCAAGAATAGAACGCATTTCTTCTGTTATGTGCTGGAGGTCTGTGCAGAGCTGTGCGATTTCCAAGGCGGGCACAGATGGATTACGCAAGCCACGCTGCTAAAAACAGCCCACTGGGCTGTTTTTGCGCTGTCTTCTGCGACAGCGCCGCAGCTGTTCGAATCCCCCCGCCAGTGTGAGTCTGACATTTATGCAAAAGAAAACCGCCAGTGTATTTCTACACCAGCGGTTTTTTCATGGAGCGAAGCAACCTAAATCCGAACCATTGCCCTCTGGGGCATCTTTGGCAGCAATCTCATCGAACGTGATGGTTTTTGTGCCGTCTTTGTAGTTGAATGTAATCAAAACTTTTTCATCATAGAGATAAACAGCATTCACGAACGTATTGATAAGCGTTTCCCGGTGGCTTTTCACGTTCGGGTCGAGTTTGCGGAAGTTGGTGAGCCAAAATTTCACAAAATCTGCGCTGACTTTCGGTTTCGCCAGCTTTTCTTCCGCGATGCGGATTTCCAACTCTTTCTGCTGAGCCTCCAACTTTTCCAAGCGTCCTTTGGTCGAGCTGGTCAGTACACCTGCTTGAATGGCGTTCAGCATATTCTCAATGCCGTTCTCCACCTCGCGCATCTGCTTTTCCAGCAAAGGAAGCGTGGTGTTTTCCTGATCCTGCAACTCCATGACTTCTGCAACGATGGCATCAATCACGGCATCGTCCTGAATCAGCTTCATGGTTTCAGCTATGACCAAATCTTCCAGCCACTCTTTACGGACGGTCTTTTTCTTGCAGGTCTTGAAACGCTTCGCGGTGGCGCACTTGTAATAATGATGAACGACCTTGTTTCTACCCGTACCGCACTCGCCGAACATCATCGCGCCGCACATTCCGCAGAACAGCTTGGTGGTGAGCAAGTAATCGTCCTCGGCCTTGTGACGGGCAGGAGCGCGGCTGTTCTTCTTGATTTTTTGCTGCACTTCTTCAAACAAGTCCTTGTCCACGATGGCCGGGATGCTGTCGGGCATCACAATGTCCTTGAAGTGGTTTTCTCCGATGTACCGTTTGTTCGTCAGCAGCGTCTGAACACTGTTGTAGGTGAACTTCTGGTTGCGGTTGGTGGTCACGCCACTGTCGTTCAGCCAGTTCATCAGTTCTTTCATAGTTGCGCCATCGTTGTACCGCTGAAAGGCTTCTACCACAAAGGGAGCTTTCAGCGGGTCGACTTGAAAGAACTTCTCCTCATCCACCTTAAAACCAATGGGAATCGTGCCGCCGTTGTACTTCCCCTTCAGAACATTCTCGGTCATGCCGCGCACAACTTTTTCAGAAAGTTCTGCCGAGTAGTATTCAGCCATGCCGGTGAGCATACTCTTGACCATGATACCCGCAGGGCTGTCAGAGATAGGCTCCGTGGCAGATACCAGCTTGACATGATTTCGTTCCAACTGGTACTCATAGTGGGCCGAATCATAGCGGTTTCGGGCAAAACGGTCAAGCTTCCAGACCAGCACGATGTCAAACAGCCGTTTTTCGCTGTCCTTGATCATCTGCTGGAAATCCGGGCGGTTGTCGGTTTTTGCGGAAAGGGCGCGGTCAATGTAGTGTTTGACCACGGTAATGCCGTTCTTTTCGGCATAAGCCGTACATTCACGAATCTGCCCTTCGATGGATTCTTCGCGCTGATTATCGCTGGAATAGCGGGCGTAAATCACGGCAGTCATGGCTGCACCTCCTTACTTCATTTTCCGCAGACGGCGCACAAGGTCGGATGCACTGTACAGCACACGGGCTACCGACACCGCATCCTCGCTCACGATGTAGAACACCGAGTAGTTGTCCACCAGCATCTGCCGCAGCCCTTGGGTGCGCTCCGGCTCGCTTTCCACTAGCGCACAGCGTTCCGGCAGGATGTTCAGCGACTGGATTGCTTCTGCAATGCGGTCATACTGTCGCATTGCGGTGTCAGATTCCAGTAGACGGTCAGCAATGTAGCTGTAAATCTGCTCCATATCACTGAGGGCTGCATGGGAAATTTTTACGTCATACTGCTTCATCTGTGCTGTTCCCTGAACTGTGCGAATGCGCTTGCGGCATTCACGGTATCACCGTTCTGAATCTCCTTGATGCCCACCTGCAAGGCTGCATGAAGCTGATCATCGGTCATGGTGTCAGCGTTCAGTGCCGCAGGAGCCTTCGGCAGGGATAGCGAGAACGGAATGCCGCCAGTCAGCGTGATTTGGCGCAGGTACATATCAATAGCTGTTGCCATCGGGATGCCGAGTTGCTTCAGCACGTCTTCGGCTTGCTGCTTGACAGTAGGGTTGACACGGAGATTGAGTGTCATCGTTTTTTCCATGGTTATCACCTCAAGCTTATTGTAACGTATTTTGCGTTGCAAGTCAATTCGAGGTGAACGCGCAAATGAAATTCTCCATATCGCACAATATATTCATCGTTAAATTGTTCAAAGCGCGGGATATTCATCCTCTATAATAAATTCTTGGAGTGTGCCTAGCTTTTGCTGAGTAGTATGTTTGAATATTATCTCTCTTGGCTGCGACCATGGCAGACTGGAAGATTGACCTTTTTTCATAGAAATGTGATTGGCTGTTACAGAATGGCTCTTCAAAAAGCATTACAGAAAATCCGGAAACTTTTTTGAACCATAATAACTCAAAAAAGTTTCCGGATTTCTGTTTTTGTACGATTGCTATCGTATTTTCATTTTGCAATAGTTTTCATAATTGACCATTGTCCATTACAGAGAATATAGGTCTCTTCCTATAATTGGCTGACATTTTATAGCACACACATTTATTTCTGCATGGAATACCCACTGCTTCCATAAAATATTTACTCGAATAATTTTCCGCAAAATGGACAACGATCTTTCACTGTTAGTACAATTGAAAAGTGCTTCCCACAAAAAGGACAACGACGTGTTATAAAATCAAAAATATAGTCTATCAAAAGTACAACAACAGCTGCTATACGAAACTCAAATGCCCATAGTGCGCATACGACTATTGCTATGAAGATGAATACAGCTTTGCATAATGTGAGTTTTGTTTGGAATTTCATTTTTTATCCTTCTTTCAAGCATTTTCCTTATAAGACGGAACTCTGCATTGGAATCACCACTTTTTTGATAAAATTAGGAGCCATCACTTTCCGACAGCCATTCGTCTAGGATTCTTGATGCTATTTCAGCATATTCTTCATCTGTAGAAATAGATTTCAAATATTTGTAAAGAGTATCTTTTTCTTCTGCCGCCCCAATATAAGGAAGTTCTGCTCCAATTCCAGTTATGACAAGCGCTTCAAAATCCGTATCAGCCATCAGTTTGTTATGATTCAGTATACAAAGCGTATCTTCTGGAAATTCAACAAGCCGCTTAGACAATACCGAAAAACAATCTTCGGTATATCCGCCATCTGAAATTTTAAGTTCTTCTAATATTTGACTCGTTTCCATATCCTCAAGTTCTGATAAAAAATCTTGTGGATTTGATACCGATATGGAAACAGAGGATTCGGTGGAGGATGACGGTAACGAATTTGTTGCGCAGGCGGATAAACTGGCCAGCATGATTGTGAGGATTAGAATTTGAAACCTTTTCATCTCGCTCCTCCAGCATCATATCTTAGGTATCTCTCTCGATAATTTCAAGCACTCCCGTTTTTTGACTTTGATTATTGAGAACGTTCTGAATCGCTAATTGATCACTATTGGTGATGCGAACGCATCCATATGTAGGCCTTAGCGGATATTGAAGTGATGGTTTCACTTTGTCCATGCGTCAAATTGTGACTGATTTCAATGATTTTTTGGTGATGACTAAGATGTTTTATTTAGCTCATTTCGTCCGATGCGGTAAATCTTCTTGTCTTGTTCTCCTACTTCAACAATAAGTTCATTTTTATTGTGATGAACTATTACTGGAATATAGCTATCGGAATTTTCCACCATCAAACATGTGACTCCATTCGTCCATTCACTGTTCAATTCCTTTGATAGCATGGAAATGATTTCTTCTTTCGTCATTTTGATTAATAACCTCCATTTTGTACACTCCCACAGGAGCTTTTGCTTAGTCAATGTTGCTCACACTGCGTTTGTGACAGCTTTTTTGAAAAATTTTCGAGATTTTATCAACTTTGTATATTTGTACAAAAAATGCCGACACATTTGTAAACAATCACAAGTGTGTCGGCAAGGTCTTGACAAATCAGGAAATGCTTTCCGCAATTCTTAGAAGCTCATCATGCGATATCTTTCCAATAATCGTATGCGAAATGCCATCTTTCTCCCAGAATTCTCTGCAAATAGCGGGCTGTTTATGCTTCTTGAGAATCCATCTAGTGAATGCCGACACCCTCCATGATCTTTTCTATCCAATTTGTGGAAGAATCATTTTTCTCACTAAATGACCCCAAATAATGTGACGAACTCTCAACCTCTATTATTACACCATCCGGCATTCTGTATTTTTCTAAACTGAGATTCAAACCTTTAAGTGGGATTGTTCTAGCCAGTTGAGGGATAGAAACTGTATGGAGAAT
>NZ_JAJEQL010000020.1:0-40681 GCF_020687345.1 Faecalibacterium butyricigenerans | reverse complement strand
GGTGTCAGCGCTTCAGCGCTGACGGAGAGGTTTTCCTTCCCCCCTCCGAGCCACGCAGGTTATCTGACCAAGTGACACTTTTCCATCGCTGCTATGTCGAAATATCCACTTGGCCAAGGGGGCCAAATGAGCGAAGCTGACCAAGTGGGTCACTTGGCCAATCCATGTCACTTGGCCAAACTGACCAACTGGGGAAATATAACGTATCTATATTATTAAATGGCCACTTGGCCATATAATTCACCACAGTATACAGGAGAGATCATATGCTCAAGGATTCACAGCTCGACCTCTGCGGACGGGTCGATTTTGCCCGCACGGCCCCGCTGCTGGGGCGGGACGAGGCGTTTTCCTTCGCCTGCGCAGGCTGCGGCGACTGCTGCCGGGGGCGGGAGGACATCGTGCTGTCGGGCTTCGACCTCTGGCGCATCGCGGCCCGCCTCCGCCTGCCGCCCCAGACCGTGGCCCGGGCCTTCTGCCGGGCGTCCATCGGGCCGGTGAGCCATCTGCCGGTGCTGCGGCTGGCCCCCGTGAAGGAGGAGCGGAACAACTGCCCCTTCCTCACCGAAGACCACTGCGCCATCCACGACGCCGAGCCGCTGGTCTGCGCCCTCTACCCGCTGGCGCAGGAGATCAGCCGGGAAGGGGAGGTGCGCTACTTTTTGCAGCCCACCGGCTGCGGGGGAACGGTCTTTGCGGCGCGGGTGGAGGACTATCTGGCCCGCTACGATGTGCCCGCCCGGGAAAAGACCGACGTCCGCTGGGCACAGACCTGCATGGAGCTGGAGGACGTGGTGGAGCCGCTGGACGCTGCCCTCGAGCCGCCGCTGCGCCGCCGGATGCAGGCGAAGCTCTGGCAGGCCCTCTATTTCCGGTTCGACTACGGGCGGGCCTACCTGCCGCAGCTGGAAGCAAACCTCGTCTGGCTGGACGAAGCACTGCAAAAACTGACGGAGTATCAGCAGAGAAGAAATGCCTATCGAAAAAAGTGATGGATAGATGCACTCTAATCGATAATTAGGGCCGAAAGAGCGTTGCCAACGGAGGGAAATCGTGCTATACTTCACGAGTGTAAAGCAGAGATCGCTCTGCTGGACATTGAAATGCGTGTTTGCGCGGCATCCTGTGGCCGCGTGAGCGAAAAATGAGGGAGTAATCATTATGCGTAAAATCACTCGTCGTTCGTTTCTGGCTGCCGCCGCTGTCTGCGGCGCTGCTGCTGCCCTGACCGCCTGCGGCGGCTCTTCTGCCTCCTCCGCAGCGGCTTCCTCTGTGGCAAGCTCTGCCGCAGCAGGCTCTGCTGCCGCTTCCGGCGACAGCTACACCGTCGGCATCTGCCAGCTGGTGCAGCACGCCGCGCTGGACGCTGCAACGCAGGGCTTTGAGGACGCTCTGACCGCAGAGTTCGGCGACAATGTGAAGTTCGACTTCCAGAACGCACAGGGTGATTCCGCTACCTGCGCCACCATCGCCAACGGCTTCGTCTCCGCAGGCGTGGACCTCATCATGGCAAACGCCACCCCCGCCCTGCAGGCGGCACAGTCTGCCACCAACGAGATCCCCGTGCTGGGCACCTCCGTCACCGAGTATGGCGTGGCGCTGGGCCTGAGCGACTTCTCCGGCACGGTGGGCGGCAACATCTCCGGCACCTCCGACCTCGCCCCGCTGGACCAGCAGGCCGATATGATCGTGGAGTGGATGCCCGAGGCCAAGAAGGTGGGCCTGCTGTACTGCTCCGCAGAGGCCAACAGCCAGTATCAGGTGGATGAGGTCCAGAAGTATCTGGAGGCCAAGGGCGTCACCGCGACCCAGTACGCCTTCTCCGATTCCAACGACCTGTCCTCCGTCTGCCAGAAGGCCGCTGACGAGAACGACGCCCTGTATGTCCCCACCGACAACACCGTCGCCGCCAACACCGGCATCGTGGACGGCATCTGCCGCCCCGCCAAGAAGCCCGTCTTCGCCGGTGAGGAGGGCATCTGCGCCGGCTGCGGCGTGGCGACCCTGTCCATCAGCTACTACGATCTGGGCTACACCACCGGCGAGATGGCCGTCAAGATCCTGAAGGACGAGGCCGACATCTCCACCATGCCCATCGAGTACACCGACGTGACCAAGAAGTACAACAAGGCCGTCTGCGACGATCTGGGCCTGACCGCCCCCGAGGGATACGAGGCGATCGAGGGCTGATAGGGGAATAACCTCTCCGTCACGCCTACGGCGTGCCGGAGAGGTTGAACCATAAATATAGCGGAGAAGGGCGTTTTCCCGCCTTTCTCCGCTTTCCCGTATCAAGCGGGAAAATAAAAAAGTGTAATTTACAGGAGGAATCATTTTGGAACTGCTTGCAAGACTGGCGAACCTGCCCGGCGCTCTGCCGGGTGCGTGCGCACAGGGCCTGATCTGGGGCATCATGGCCATCGGCGTTTACCTCACCTACCGCATCCTTGATGTGGCCGACCTGACTGTGGACGGCTCCTTCGGCACCGGCGGCGCAGTCTGCGTCATGTGCCTGCTGTCGGGGCAGAACGTCTGGGTGTCGCTCCTCGTGGCTGTGCTGGCGGGCCTTGCCACCGGCCTCGTCACCGGCCTGCTCCACACCTTCATGGGCATCCCGGCCATCCTTTCCGGCATCCTGACCCAGCTGGCCCTCTACTCCATCAACCTGAAGATCATGGGCAAGGCCAACCAGTCCATCAACGTGGACAAGTACGGCCTGCTCATCTCCCTGCGCTGGGTCAAGGAGTTTGCCCTCCACAACCCCATCATCATGGTCATCCTCGTGACGGCTGTGGTCATCGGCGTGCTGTACTGGTTCTTCGGCACCGAGCTGGGCTGCGCCATCCGCGCCACCGGCTCCAACCCCGCCATGTCCCGTGCACAGGGCATCAACACCAACTTCAACATCGTGCTGGGTCTGGCCGTCTCCAATGCGCTGGTGGCCCTGTCCGGCGCTCTCCTGAGCCAGTATCAGGGCTTTGCCGATGTCGGCATGGGCCGCGGCGCCATCGTCATCGGTCTGGCCGCCGTCATCATCGGCGAGGCGGTGTTTGGCCGCATCTTCCACAACTTTGCCCTCAAGATGATGTCCGTCTCGCTGGGCGCCATCATCTACTACATCGTCATCCAGCTGGTGCTGACCCTCGGCTTCGACGCAAACCTGCTGAAGCTCCTGAGCGCATCCGTCGTGGCCATCTTCCTCGCTGTGCCGTACTGGAAGGGCAAGTATTTCTCGAAGCCTGCGGCCAAGAAGGCAAACAAGGAGGGCGCAAAAAATGCTTGAGATCCAGAATGTTTCCAAGACCTTCAATGCGGGCACGGTCAATCAGAAGACGGCCCTGAACGGCCTGAACCTGAAGCTGAACGAGGGCGACTTCGTCACCGTCATCGGCGGCAACGGCGCGGGCAAGTCCACCATGCTGAACGCCGTGGCCGGTGTCTGGCCCGTGGACTGCGGCAAGATCGTCATCGACGGCGTGGACGTCACCCGCCTGAGCGAGCATCAGCGCGCCGCCTACATCGGCCGCGTCTTTCAGGACCCCATGACCGGCACTGCCGCCACCATGCAGATCGAGGAGAACCTCGCCCTTGCGGCCCGCCGCGGCAAGCCCCGCACCCTCCGCATCGGCATCACCAAGGCCGAGCGGGAGCAGTACCGCGAGCTGCTGAAGAGCCTCGATCTGGGCCTTGAGAACCGGCTGACCGCCCGCGTGGGCCTGCTGTCCGGCGGCCAGCGTCAGGCGCTGACCCTCCTGATGGCGACGATGAACAAGCCCAAGCTCCTGCTGCTGGACGAGCACACCGCCGCCCTCGACCCCAAGACGGCCCTGAAGGTGCTGACCCTCTCGGCCAAGATCGTCGAGGAGAACCACCTGACCACCATGATGATCACCCACAACATGAAGGATGCCATCAAGTACGGCAACCGCCTCATCATGATGCACGAGGGCCACATCATCTACGACGTCTCGGGCGACGAGAAGAAGAATCTGCAGGTCTCCGATCTGCTGGCAAAGTTCCAGATCGCCAGCGGAGGCGAGTTCGCCAACGACCGGATGATCCTGTCCTGATAAGCTCCACACCAAGCTCCTCCGCAAGGGGGAGCTTTTTGATTTTATAAGGAACCCGGGTTGCGGCTCCCAGCGTCTGCTTCGGCCCTTGGTACGGGCCTCGCATCCTGCTGGCCGCGGCCCCAACAACTCCTCCCTGTTTCCGCCGCTGGCGGCGGTCGTCGTCGTTGCTTTTTTCTCCTGAACTTCATGACAGTGATTTACAAATCGAACAAAATATACTATAATAGGGAGGCGACAATTTCACAATAGGAAGCACTGGGAGGAAATGCTGTGCTGATTCAACTCATCGAGGGCGTCTACCGCCTGCTGTGGGGCGACCTGCTCACCCTGCATCTGGGGAGCGTGACCCTCACGCTCTCCTTTATGGTCATCCTGCTGCTGACGGCGGGGGTGTTCTTCACCCTCCGCACCCGCCTGCTGCCGGTGCGTTTGTTCCGGGATATGCTGGCGGCGGTCTGCGAAAAGAACGACAAGGGCAAGGGCCTCTCGTCCTTCCAGACGCTGGTGGTGTCCACAGCCACCCGGGTGGGCATGGGCAATCTGGTGGGCGTCGTGGCGGCGGTGTCTGTGGGCGGCGCAGGCGCGGTGTTCTGGATGTGGGTGACGGCCCTGCTGGGGGCGTCCACCTCCTTCGTGGAGTCTGCACTGGCCCAGAAATATAAGCAGCCCGACCCCCTCTACGGCGGCTGGCGGGGCGGCCCGGCCTACTACATCCACACCCTCGCCGAGCGCAGGCGGGGGAAAAAGCTCCGCCGCTCGGTGACGGCCTGCCTGTTCGCGGTGTCGGGCCTCATCTGCTGGTGCGGCATCAGTCAGGTCGTCAGCAACTCGGTGAGCGAGGCGTTTCAGAACGCCTTCGCCATCCCGCCCCTGACGACGACGCTGGTGCTGACGGCGCTGGCGGCGGTCATCGTCCTGCGGAAGGAGGCCACCGTCAGGAGCCTTGACGTCATCGTCCCCATCATGGCGGGCTGCTACTTCGTCATGACCCTCTGGATCATCCTCACCCACCTGCCCCAGCTGCCCGGCGTTTTTGCCCGCATCTTCTCGGAGGCCTTCGGCCTGCGGCAGGCTGTGGGCGGCGGCTTCGGTGCAGTGGTGATGAACGGCATCAAGCGGGGCCTCTTCTCCAACGAGGCCGGCTCCGGCTCGGCCCCCTGTGCCGCCGCAGCCGCAGAGTGTGACGACCCGGTGAAGATGGGCCTCGTGCAGGCGCTGGGCGTCCTCATCGACACCATCGTCATCTGCAGCTGCACGGCCTTCGTCATGCTGCTGGCCCCCGGGAGCGTCACCGGCGGGCGGCAGGGCATGGATCTTTTGCAGGCGGCCATGGAGTATCATCTGGGCGGCTTCGGCGTGGTGTTCATCGCGGTGACACTGGCGCTGTTCAGCTTCTCCACCTTCCTCGGCATCCTCTACTACGCCCGCTGCAATGTGGCCTACCTCTTCGGCGACCGCTGGCTCTGGCAGACGGCCTACAAGGTGCTGGCGCTGGTGATGCTGGTGGTGGGCGGCATGGAGGCCTACACCGTGGTGTGGGACCTCGGCGATGTGGGCATCGGCCTCATGACCATCTTCAATATGCTGGCCCTCTACCCCCTGTCCGGCGAGGCCCTGACCGCCCTGCGGGAGTACGAAGCAAAAAAGAAGCTCAAGTAAACCAAAAAGCCATCGGCCCAGACAGCCGATGGCTTTCGTTTTATGCGCGGTGTCCCAGCCGCATCTTGAAGTCGTTGTAGCCGAACCGCACCAGCTCCCGGCAGGTGCCGTCCTCGGTCAGCGTCCAGATGGGTGGCAGAGGCATCCCGTTGAAGGTATTGTTCTTGCAGGTGGTGTAGATGGCCATATCGCCGAAAAGGAGCCTGTCGCCCTCGGTCAGGGGGGCGTCGAAGCTGTAGTCTCCCACGACATCGCCTGCGAGGCAGGTCGGCCCGCCGAGGCGGACGGTGACGCTCTTTTCGCCCGGCTCCCCTGCGCCCAGCAGAGGCGGGCGGTAGGGCATCTCGATGACGTCCGGGGTGTGGCAGGCGGCGGACATATCGAGGATGGCGAGGCTGGTGCTGCCGTTGTGCAGGGTGTCCAGCACCGTGGTGACGAGATAGCCCGCGTTCAGCGCCCACGCCTCGCCCGGCTCGAGATAGACCTGTACACCGTACTTCTCCTGCATCCGGGTGATGCAGGCTTCCAGCGTCGGAAGGGCATAGCCCGGGCGGGTGATGTGGTGTCCGCCGCCGAAGTTGAGCCACTTCAGGCCCGGCAGCAGGCTGCCGAACTTCGCCTCGACCGCGTCCAGCGTCAGGGCCAGCGCGTCGGCGTCCTGCTCACAGAGGGTGTGGAAGTGGAGACCGTCCAGCAGGGAAGAGAGGCCCGGCTGCTTTTCCAGCGCGGCATCCCACTGGGCGCGGGTGGTGCCGAGGCGGCTGCCCGGGGCGCAGGGGTCATAGATGGCGTGGCCCTCCTGCGTCGAGCACTCGGGGTTGATGCGCAGGCCCACGCTCTTGCCCGCAGCCTTTGCCGCCGGGCCGAACTTTGCCAGCTGGGCGGGGGAGTTGAAGACGACGTGGTCGGCGTAGTGGAGCAGCTCTGCGAACTCGTCCACCCGGTAGGCGGCGCAGAAGACGTGGTTCTCCTTCTGGGGCAGCTCCTCCCTGCCCAGACGGCTCTCGTAGAGGCCGCTGGCCTCCGTGCCCGCCAGATAGGGCGCGAGGAGGGGGTAGAGGTCGAAATTGGAGAAGGCCTTCTGGGCCAGCAATATCTTGCAGCCCGTCCGCTGCTGGACGCCCAGCAGGATCTCGCCGTTGCGGCGCAGCTGGGCCTCGTCCAGCAGATAGCAGGGGGTGGGCAGGGAAGCGAGGGCCGCTTCGGAGAGGTTTGCCAGCCCGGCGAAGGGCGGGCGTGTATCGAGCACCCGCATCAGTCCACCAGAGCCGGGCTGTGGCTCTCAGAGCGGGGCAGGCCGTACTTGTCCAGAGCGTCCAGATAGGGGTCCGGATCGAACTCCTCGACCGTGTGGACGCCCTTGGTGGTCCACTTGCCGGTCAGCAGCATCAGGGCGCCGCACATGGCGGGCACGCCGGTGGTGTAGCTGATGGCCTGCGAGCCGACCTCTTTGTAGCACTCCTGATGGTCGCAGACGTTGTAGATGTAGTAGGTCTTCTCCTTGCCGTCCTTCTTGCCGGTGAAGATGCAGCCGATGTTGGTCTTGCCCTTGGTGCGGGGGCCGAGGCTGGCAGGGTCGGGCAGGAGGGCCTTGAGGAACTGGATGGGCACGATCTCCTGACCGTTGAACTGGATGGGCGTGGTGGAGAGCATCCCCACGTCCTCGAGGCAGCGCATATGGTCGAGATAGCTCTGGCCGAAGGTCATGAAGAAGCGGATGCGCTTTGCCTCCGGGATGTTCTTGGCGAGGGACTCGATCTCCTCGTGGTGGAGCAGGTACATATCCTTCTGGCCCACCTTGTCGAAGTCGTACTCCCGCTTGATGCTCATAGCCGGAATTTCCACCCAGTGGCCGTCCTCCCAGTAGCTGCCGGGGGCAGACACCTCACGCAGGTTGATCTCGGGGTTGAAGTTGGTGGCGAAGGCATAGCCGTGGTCGCCGCCGTTGCAGTCGAGGATGTCGATGGTGTCGATGGTGTCGAACTCGTGCTTCTTGGCGTAGGCGCAGTAAGCCTGCGTCACGCCCGGGTCGAAGCCGCTGCCCAGCAGGGCGGTGAGGCCGGCCTCCTCAAACTTCTTGGCGTAGGCCCACTGCCAGCTGTAGTCGAAGTAGGCGGAGAAGCCTGCCTCCTTGCAGCGCTTCTCGTAGACGGCGCGCCATGCCGGGTCGTCGGTGTTCTCCGGCTCGTAGTTGGCGGTGTCCATGTAGTTGACGCCGCAGGCGAGGCAGGCGTCCATGATGGTCAGGTCCTGATAGGGCAGGGCGATGTTCATCACGAGGTCGGGCTGGTAGCTCTTGATGAGGGCGATGACCTCGTCCACATGGTCGGCGTCCACCTGCGCGGTGGTGATGCGGGTCATGGTCTTGGGGGCAAGCTCGGCGGCCAGCTTGTCGCACTTGGACTTGGTGCGGCTGGCGATGCAGATGTCGGTGAACACCTCGGGCACCTGGCAGCATTTGTGGATGGCGACGGAGGCCACGCCGCCGCAGCCGATGATCAGAACTTTGCTCATGATGGTTTCTCCTTTATGTCAAAATATTCATTCCTTCGTCAGGTCTGGAAGCCGGGCCAGCCCTTGTCCAGTGCGATGAGCAGCTCCCGCAGCACCTTGCAGGCCGTGGCCGTGGAGACGCCGGAGATGTCCAGCATGGGGGCCAGCTCGTTGAGGTCCGCGCCTACGATGTTGGCCTTGGCCACGGTGCGGATGGCGTCCAGCAGCTGCAGGAAGCTCACGCCGCCGGCCTCGGGGGTGCCGGTGCCGGGGAAGCAGGAGGGGTCGAGACAGTCGAGGTCGATGGTGAGGTAGACCGGCTCTTTGGTGGCGCAGAGCTGCTCGGTCAGCTCGGCAAGGCCGGTGAAGTCGAACTTGTGCATCTCGGTGTGCTGGGCGGCGAACTCGAACTCGGCCCGCTCGCCGCTGCGGATGCAGAACTGGTGGATGTGTCCGTCGCCCACCAGCTCATGGCAGCGGCGGAGGACGCAGGCGTGGCTCAGCTTCGCGCCGAGGTAGTCGTCCCGCAGGTCGGCGTGGGCGTCGAAGTGGATGATGTGGAGGCCGGGGTATTTCTGCGCCACGGCCCGCACAGCGCCCAGCGTCACCAGATGCTCGCCGCCCAGCAGGAGGGGCAGCTTGCCGTCCTTCAGGATCTCCGCCGCCCGGGCCTCGATGTCGGCGAGGGCTGCCTCGCTGGAGCCGAAGCAAAGCTCGAGGTCGCCGCTGTCGAAGACGTCGAAGTCGGTGAGGTCGGCGTTCTGGTAGGGGCTGTAGGTCTCGAGGCCGAAGCTCTCGTGCCGGATGGCCGACGGGCCGAACCGTGCGCCGGGGCGGTAGCTGGTGGTGGAGTCGAAGGGGGCGCCGTAGAGCACGATGTCGGCGGCGCGGTAGCTGCTGTCGCAGCCGATGAAGGTTTCAACATTGGGTGAGATCATTTGGGTTCCTCCACTTCGCGCAGCATCTCCTCGAGGAATGCCGGCAGATAGAAGGCTCCGACGTGGAGCCGGGTGGTGTAGTAGCGGGTGCGCAGGTTCAGCGCCTTCCATGCGTCGGCGTCGAGGTCGTCGATGGGGTGGTACTTCTTGCTGGCAAAGCCGAAGAGCCAGTAACCGGCGGCGAAGGTCGGGATATGGGCCTGATAGACCCGGCTGACCGGGAAGGTGGACGCGATGCGCTTGTGGCTGCGCTGCATGGCGCTGGCGTCCTCGGTGTAAAAGGGGCTGCCCTGCTGGTTGACCATGATGCCGTCCTCTCGCAGGGCATTGAAGCAGCTGCCGTAGAACTCCCGGGTGAACAGGCCCTCAGAGGGGCCGAAGGGGTCGGAGGAGTCCACGATGATGAGGTCGTAGTCAGCCTCGCAGCGGCGGATGTACTTCAGGGCGTTCTCGAAGTAGATGTGCACCCGGCGGTCATCCATCCGGCAGGCGTTGCCGGGCAGATAGGCGCGGCAGGCCTCCACGACCTGCGGGTCCATCTCCACGAGGTCGATGCGCTCGACCCGGTCGTAGCGGGTCAGCTCCCGCACCACGCCGCCGTCGCCTGCGCCGATGACGAGGATGTCCTTGGCCTCCCGGTGGACGGCCATCGGGACGTGGACGATCATCTCGTCGTAGATGAACTCGTCCCGCTCGGTGAGCATGACGTTGCCGTCCAGCGTCAGCACCCGGCCAAACTCGGGCGTCTCAAAAATATCGATGCGCTGGTAGTCGCTCTGCTTGGAGTAGAGCTGTTTGTTGACCCGGATGCTGTGCTTGACGTCCGGGGTGTGAAATTCCGAAAACCAAAACTCCATCTGCTTCTCCTTATGCCAGAACATTCAGGTGCAGGATGTCCGGGTCTTCCGGGCCGGTCATGCTGCAGCCTTTGGCCTTGGCGTACTCGATATAGTTCAGTATCTCCTTGGTGATGCGCTCGCCGGGGGCAAGGATGGGGATGCCCGGGGGGTAGCACATGACGAACTCGCTGCACACCATCCCCTCGGTCTCCCGGAGGGGCAGGCTCTTTTTGGGGGCGTAGAAGGCCTCCTGCGGGCTGGCGGCGACCACGGGGTCGATGTACTCCTGACTCAGCAGGCCCGCGCCGTCGGTGTGGTAGCGGCGCTTGATCTCGGCCAGCGCACTCACCAGACGCTCGATCTCCTGCGGGCGGTCGCCGATGGAGAGGTAGGCGAGGATGTTGCCGATGTCGCCGAACTCGATCTGGATGTCGTACTCATCCCGCAGGATGTCGTAGACCTCGATGCCGGCGAGGCCGATGTCCAGCGTGTGGACGCTGAGCTTGGTGGTGTCGAAGTCGAAGACCGAGTTGCCGTTGCAAAGCTCCTTGCCGAAGGCGTAGTAGCCGCCCACGGCGTTGATCTCCTCCCGGGCGTACTCGGCCATGTCGGCCACCTGATGGAACACCTGACGGCCCCGCAGCGCGAGGTTGCGGCGGGAGATGTCAAGGCTGGACATCAGCAGATAGCTGCCGGAGGTGGTCTGGGTCAGGTTGATGATCTGGCGCACATAGCCGGGGTGGACGTTGGGGCCGATGAGCAGCAGGCTCGACTGGGTCAGGCTGCCGCCGCTCTTGTGCATCGAGACGGAGGCCATGTCCGCGCCCGCCGCCATGGCAGAGACAGGCAGGCTGCCGCCGCCGAAGTAGAAGTGGGTGCCGTGGGCCTCGTCGGCGAGGCAGAGCATCCCGGCGTCGTGGGCCATCTTGACGATGGCGCGCAGGTCGGAGCAGATGCCGTAGTAGGTGGGGTTGTTCACCAGCACAGCCACGGCATTCGGATGCTCTTTGATGGCCTTTTCCACCTGCTCCCGCTTCATGCCCAGCGAGATGCCGAGGCGCTTGTCCACCTCGGGGTTGACGTAGACCGGCACCGCGCCGCAGAGCACCAGAGCGTTCAGCACGCTGCGGTGGACGTTGCGGGGCAGGATGATTTCATCGCCCCGCTTGCAGACTGTCAGCACCATGCTCTGCACCGAGCTGGTGGTGCCGCCCACCATCAGGAAGGCGTGGGCCGCGCCGAAAGCGTCGGCGGCCAGCTCCTCCGCCTCCCGGATGACCGATACCGGGTGGCAGAGATTGTCCAGCGGTTTCATGCTGTTGACGTCCACGCCCACGCACTGCTGGCCCAGAAAGGCCGTCAGCTCGGGGTTGCCCCGCCCGCGCTTGTGGCCGGGCACGTCGAAGGGCACCACCCGCATCTGCCGGAACTGTTCCAGCGCCTCGTAGATGGGTGCGCGGCGCTGGTCCAGCCGGAACCTTGTACGGTTCTCACTCATGTTTTTTCCTCCGTCCCTGATTCCTGTTACCCCCATGCGGACAAACAAAAAAGCGCAAGCCCTGCACGCGGAGTGCAGACTTGCGCTTTGAAAAACCGTTTGAATGCGCGGATAAATTCCCCGGGCAGAACACCGGAGCAGTATCACAGCAGGATTCAAAAGGACGGGATGACGAGAGTCTATATAGCAATTACACTTTTACTACTCTTATTGACCGTTTCACAAGTCTGCGCACGCTTTTTGCGCAATTTCATGGTTGTAAAGGAACCAACTTATAAAATATAGAGCTTAGCCACAGGATAGACTCTGCGGCAGGCGCTCCGACGCAGTGATGTGCGGGAGCGCAGTAACTCAATCAATAATGGCGGCTCACGCCGCCGGTCGGCAGTGGACCCGGCTGTCCGTATGGCCTTAGGGCGCAGCGGAAAAGTCGGCTCTTCCGGTGCACCTAGCCCCCATGGGCGGTCCAAGGTTAATTGCTTTCAAAAGACTTCGACACGCTTCGTCTCTCAAAATCGTCTGTATTTTATCATGGAGAAAAAGATTTGTCAATGTTCTGGCAGGAAGAGCCGGGAAATATTTCGGATAAGTCATACTTATCACATCCCGGTAGGGAGTGCTGATGCAGCAAAAAACGGCCCTGATACGCTTTTTGGGCGTACCAGAGCCGTTTTGCAGCCATCCTGCGCCGGGGCGTCAGCGCTTGATGTCGTAGTTCATGTTCATGAGGTTGCGGATGGTGCTGACATCGTCGGTGATGTTGGCATCGCCGTGGATGGTGTGCTTGATGGCGCTGCTGGCCACCGCAAAGTTGATCATGTCCATGGCCTTGTAGTCGTGGAGCATGGCGTAGATGAGGCCGCTGGCAAAGGCGTCGCCGCCGCCCACCCGGTCGAGGATGTTGAAGGTGAACAGCTTGCTCTCGAAGGTGTGGCCATCGTACCACATAAAGGCCTTCAGGCTGTTCTCGCTGCCGCTGTGGGCGTAGCGGACGTGGCGGGCGATGCAGGTGAGGTTGGGGTAGCGCTCGATGAAGTGCTGGAAGATCTCGTCCTGCTGCTCATAGCTGGGCTGCAGGGGCACGCCGTCCTTCCAGTCGCCCTTGGAGTGGTCGTTCTCGTCCTTCCAGAGGTGGTACGGCTCAATGCCCAGCAGCACGTCCACATAGGGCAGGCACTCGGTACAGAAATCGCGGGCCTCGTCCCACGTCCAGAGGGTGGAGCGGAAGTTGCCGTCGAAGCTGACGGTCAGGCCCTTCTTCTTGGCGACCTTGAGCATGTCGATGATGAGGCCGCGGCAGTTGGGGGCCAGAGCCGGGGTGATACCGCTCAGGTGCAGCCAGTCGAAGCCCTCCAGCAGGGCGTCCAGATCGACCTGAGAGAAATCGTACTCGGTGATGGCGCTGTGCTTGCGGTCGTAGATGACCTTGGAGGGGCGGATGCCGTAGCCGGTCTCGAGGTAGTAAGTACCCAGACGGTTGGAGGGAGTCTCATTCGGCTCGGTGAGGATCATGGGGGTGCAGTGGACGTCGTTGGAGCGCAGCCAGCGCACGGCGCTCTTGCCGAGGCTGTTGTTCGGCACGACGCTGAAGAAGGTGCTGTCCACGCCGAGGTTTGCCAGCGCAAGGGCGATGTTGGCCTCACTGCCGCCGTAGCTGGCTTCAAAATTCGACGCCATGCGGAGCTTTTCGTAGTTCGGCGGGGTCAGACGCAGCATGATCTCGCCGCAGGTGATAAACTTTTGTCCGGTGGTCTCATGGCCCAGAATGGGGTTGAAATGTTCCATAACGATCCTCCTGTTGCTCTTCTCGGGCATTGGCCCCCGGCCTCGCCTATACCATTTCGAGGCGGGGGACGTTTGGCGCTCAGCAGGGCAGCCAGACCCTGAATGACGCACATCGTTGTATCCATTATAGTGCTTTTGGGAGCGTTTTGCAAGGAAAAGAAAGACACCGCGAGAGAAAATTTGGCGGGATTTTTGTGTATCATGACGAAATCAAATGCCCGTCAGGTCAAAACTCGGGGTATACTCCTCCCGGGCGCTGCTCTTCTGCTGCATATAGCCGTCCGTCAGCCCCAAGTCCATGGCCCGGTTGACCACCCGGCGGTACTCGTAGGTGGTGATGCGCCGCCCGATGCCGTGGTCTGCGGCCTTGTAGAAGGGGGTGTACTGGCTCATGACGCTGGGGATGAAGCAGCCGGGGTCGGCCTGATTCCACGCGGCCATCTGGTCGAGGACGGCGAAGCTGTCGTCGATGTGGCCGGGCAGGGCCAGATGGCGGAGGATGACGCCTTTCTGCAAGATGCCCTCGCCGTCGAACACCGGGCGGCCCGCCTGCGCCATCATGGCCTCGATGGCGGGCTTGGCCTGTGCGAAGTAGTCCGGCGCAGCGGAAAGCTCGGCGGAGAGGGAAGAGGATACGTATTTCAGGTCGGCCAGCCAGATGTCGATGGAACCGCGCCACGCCTCCACGCTCTCCACCGTCTCGTAGCCGCCGGTGTTGCAGACGATGGGCAGATGCAGCCCCCCGGCCCGGGCGAGGTCCAGCGCGGCGATGATCCATGGCCGCCACTGGCCGGGGGTGACGAGGTTGATGTTGTGTGCGCCCTGCCGCTGCAGATCGAGAAAGATCTCGGCCAGATGCTCGGGCGTGATCTCCCTGCCCAGCCCCTCGGCGCTGATGGGGTAATTCTGGCAGAAGCAGCACTTGAGGGTGCAGCCCGAGAAAAACACCGTGCCGCTGCCCCGGGTGCCGCTGATGCACGGCTCCTCCCAGAAATGCAGGGCCGCGCGGGCGGCTTTCAGGGTACGGCCCGCCCCGCAGAAGCCCACCTGCCCGGCTGCGCGGTCGGCGCGGCAGCGGCGGGGGCAGAGGGTGCAGGAGGCCGGAGGCGTCACGGAAAGAATTTTAGGCATATCGTCCAACTCCTATGAGAAAGAATCATAATAAATTATCCGGGGCTATTATATCATTTTTGCCCCCGAAAGTGGTATACTAAGAATGAATATTGCATGTCATGCAAGAATACTACATGATCTGGAGGAAACCATGCGCACAGAAAACGAAGAGATCCGGGACAACCTGAAATATCTGAGCCTTCTGGCCCGGGACTATCCCTCGCAGGCAGCGGCTGCCAGCGAGATCATCAGCACGCAGGCGCTGCTCAAGCTGCCCAAGGGCACCGAACACTTCATGAGTGACCTGCACGGCGAGAACGAGGCGTTCGTACATATCCTGAACTCCGCCTCCGGCGTCATCCGGGAGAAGGTGGACATCGTGCTGGGGGATGCGGTGCCGGAGGATACCCGCGCCGAGCTGGCGACCCTCATTTATTACCCGAACGAGAAGCTGCCCCAGCTCAAGCAGCGCTGCGCCGACGAGGAGGCGCTGGAACAGTGGTACAGCGAGACCCTGCTCCGCCTCATCAACATCTGCCGTCTCGTCTCCTCCAAACACACCCGGGAGCACGTCCGGGCCTGCCTGCCCTCCAGCTGCGGCTACATTCTGGATGAGCTGCTCCACGCCCACTTCGAGGACCACGACAAGGACCTCTACTACGGCCAGATCGTCGGCAGCATCATCGAAAATGGCCGCGCCGATAAGTTCATCGTCCGCCTCTGCGAGCTGATCAAGCGGCTGGCGGTGGACAAGCTCCACATCGTGGGCGACCTGTTCGACCGCGGCCCCCGGCCGGACGTCATCCTCGACCTGCTGATGCGCCACCACGATGTGGACATCCAGTGGGGCAACCACGATGTGGTCTGGATGGGCGCTGCGGCGGGCAGCCCCATCTGCATCTGCACCGTCCTGAAAACGACCCTCTCCTACCACAATCACGGCATGGTGGAGGACTGCTACGGCATCAACCTCCGCCATCTGCAGCGGATGGCGGAGCAGTTCTACGGCGAGGATGACCTGACCATCTGGATGCCCCACACCGACGCCGCCCGCGGCCCCTACACCCCCGGGATGCTCCACCGCTGCGCCGTCATGCACAAGGCCATCACCATCCTGATGCTCAAGCTGGAGTGTCAGGTCATCGACCGCAACCCCGACTTCAAGATGGCGGACCGCGACTATTTGCGCCGCATCGACTGGGAGAAGGGCACCGTCGTGGTGGGAGGCAGGGAGTACCCCCTGCGGGACACCTCCTTCCCCACGGTAGACCCTGCCGACCCCACCGCCCTCAACAGCGATGAGAAGGTGGTGCTCCAGAAGCTGGTGCAGTCCTTCCGTCAGAGTGAGAAATTGCAGCAGCACGTCGAGTTCCTCTATGCCAAGGGCAGCGTCTACCACATCGAGAACGGCAACCTGCTCTACCACGGCGCGGTGCCCATGACCAAGAAGGGGACGTTCGCCGTGGAGCGGTTCGAGGGCCATGCCTACTCGGGCCGCGCCCTCATGGACTACTGCGACGAGCGCGCCCGCCGGGGCTATTTCGCCCCCGAGGGCAGCGCCGCCCGCCAGAGCGGACAGGATTTCCTGTGGTATCTGTGGTGCGGCAAGCTCTCGCCCCTGTACGGCCGCAGCGCCATGACCACCTTCGAGCGGCTGTACGTCTCCGACCCTTCGACCCACACCGAGGTGAAGGACCCTTATTATACATGGTACAACGAGGAGGCCGTCTGCCGCAGCATCCTCGCGGAGTTCGGACTGCCCGGCACCAGCCACATCGTCAACGGCCATGTCCCCGTGCAGGAGAAGAAGGGCGAAAGCCCCATCAAGGGCGGCGGACGCCTCGTGGTCATCGACGGCGGCTTCTGCCGTGCCTACCACGAGAAGACCGGCATTGCGGGCTACACGCTGGTCTATTCCAGCCGCACCATGTCCCTGCGTACCCACCAGCCTTTCGAGAGCGCCGAAAAGGCCGTGAATGAGAACCTCGACATCCTTTCCCAGAAGAACATCCTCGAGACGGAGAACCACCGCATCCTCGTGGAGGAGACGGACGAGGGCGAGGTGCTGCGGGAGAAGGTCCACGACCTCAAGCAGCTGGTCCGGGCCTATCAGCTGGGCTGGATCAAGGAGACCCACTGCGACGACAGCGTGTGGTGAGCGGCGCTTTTGTAAAATTTTCCTTAAAAAGAGACAAAATCGGAGGATATTCGAAAAGAAACTGGGCAAAACAGAAAATAATCGAGGAGCGTGCATTGGGGCTTTGCTTTTTGCTGGAAGTTGTGTATAATAAGATAGCTGTAAGTATACCGATTGGTTGTGAGCTTTGTACAGCGAGAAGGAATAAGCACCTTGAATAATTCATCTTTGGGGCCTGCGGGGAGCGGGCTTGTGACAAGGAGATCATAAAATTGGAAAAGTTTGTTATTACGGGCGGTAAGCCCCTGCACGGCGAAGTCATCATCTCCGGCGCGAAGAATGCGGCTGTGGGCATCCTGCCCGCTACGATCCTGGCGGCAGACGTCTGCGTCATCGAGAATCTGCCGGACATCAGCGATGTGGCGGTGAGCCTGAAGATCCTGAGCGTGCTGGGCGCGAAGGTGCGGATGCTGAACAAGAACACCTACGAGATCGACACCACCCACCTGACCGGCACCAACGTCCCGGATGACCTGTCCCGCCAGATGCGCGCCAGCTATTATTTCCTCGGTGCGCTGCTGTCCCGGTTCGGCAAGGCACAGGTGGCCATGCCCGGCGGCTGCAACCTCGGCCCCCGCCCCATCGACCAGCACCTCAAGGTGTTCAGCGCGCTGGGCGCAGACGACAGCGTGGACTACGGCATGATCACCGTCCACGCCGAGGAGCTGAACGGCGCACACATCTTCTTTGATAAGGTGAGCGTCGGCGCGACCATGAACGGGATGCTCTCTGCCGTGATGGCAAAGGGCCAGACCATCCTCGAGAACTGCGCCAAGGAGCCTCATGTCGTCGATCTGGCCAACTTCCTGAATATGTGCGGCGCAGACGTGCGCGGCGCAGGCACCGACGTCATCAAGGTGCGCGGTGTCGAGCGGATGCACGGCTGCACCTACAGCATCATCCCCGACCAGATCGAGGCCGGCAGCTATATGGTGGCCGCCGCAGCCACCGCCGGCGATGTGCTGGTGAAGAACGTCACCCCCAAGCACCTCGAGCCGATCACCGCAAAGCTCCGCCGTGCGGGGGTCGAGGTGGAGGAATTTGACGATGCTGTGCGGGTCCGCCGCACCGGCGACATCCTGCCCCTCAAGATCAACACCATGCCCCACCCGGGCTTCCCCACCGATATGCAGCCCCTGATGGGCGTCCTGCTCAGCGTGGCGAAGGGGACTTCCACCGTCACCGAGAGCGTCTGGGACAACCGTTTCCGCTATGTGGACGAGCTGCGCAAGATGGGCGCGAACGTGCAGGTGGACGGTCAGGTGGCCGTGTTTGAGGGCGTCGAGAAGCTTTCTCCCGCCCCGCTGCGCGCCTCCGACCTGCGTGCCGGTGCAGCGATGGTGGTCGCGGCCCTGATGGCCGACGGCACCAGCGAGATCGAGGAAATCGGCCACATCGAGCGCGGCTATGAGAACATCGTCGAGAAGCTGCGCGGCCTTGGCGCAGACATCGAGAAGGTGGAGCGGGTGCCCGCTGCACTGGAACAGGCTATGTAATTGAGAAAAACCTCTCCGTCATCGTTTGCGCGATGCCGCCTCCCCGAACAAGGGGGAGACGCTGCATCAACGGACGTAAAGCAGACGGAGAGGTTTTGTTTGTTGAGGTTTATCATGTCTGAATTTATCTCGCTTTACTCCGGTTCGTCCGGCAACAGCAGCGTGGTGCGCTGCGGGCAGCGGTATCTCATCGTGGATATGGGCAAGGGCGTCCGGACCACCGGCGCGGCTCTCAAGGCGGTGGAGCTGGACCCCGCCGACTGCGACGGCATCCTTGTCACCCACGAGCACAGCGACCATGTGAAGGGGCTTTCCACCTTCCTGAAAAAGCATCCGCTGCCGGTGTACGGTGCGGAGGAGACGCTGGGGTTTCTGGAGGAGAACCATGTCGTCCCCCCATCCTGCGATATGACGGCCCTGACGCAGGGCCGGGAAGCAGAGATCGGGGGATTCGGGGTCAAAGCCTTCCCCACCAGCCACGATGTGCCCTGCGTGGGCTACCGCATCCATACCCCCGACGAAAAGACCATGACCATCGCCACCGACCTCGGTGTGCTGACCCCCGTCGTACATGAAGCCCTCTCGGACTGCGACCTCGTGGCGCTGGAGAGCAACTACGACCTGCATATGCTCCGCAGCGGGCCGTACCCCTACTATCTGCGCGCCCGCATCGAGTCGGTGAGAGGGCACCTCTCCAACGACGAGTGCGCAGCCAAGCTGCTGGAACTCATTCAGGGGGGCTGCAAGAAGTTCGCGCTCTGCCACCTCTCGCAGGAGAACAACACCCCCGCGCTGGCCTTGCAGACCGTTTTTTCCACCCTCGGTGCGGCGGGCGTCGTGCCGGACAGGGAGTGCATCGTCCAGACCCAGCGGCGGAACGAGGTCAGCCCCGCGCTGGCGTTCTGAACCAGAAACCAAGAGCAGGAAAAGGAGAAAAGAGCCTATGTCGTACATCATGGCGCTGGACGCCGGAACCACCTCCAACCGCTGCATCCTGTTCAATAAGGCAGGCGAGATCTGCAGCGTCGCGCAGAAGGAGTTTGCCCAGTATTACCCGAAGCCGGGCTGGGTGGAGCACGATGCCAACGAGATCTGGGCCACCCAGCTGGGCGTGGCCCTCTCGGCCATGAACAAGATCGGTGCCCGGGCGGAGGACATCGCCGCCATCGGCATCACCAACCAGCGGGAGACGACCATCGTCTGGGATAAGGAGACGGGCGAACCGATCTGCCACGCCATCGTCTGGCAGTGCCGCCGCACCAGCGAATACTGCGACGAGCTGAAGGCCAGAGGGCTGACGGAAAAGTTCCGGGCCAAGACCGGACTCATCCTCGACGCCTATTTCTCGGCGACCAAGCTCAAGTGGATCCTCGATAACGTCCCCGGTGCACGGGAAAAGGCCGAGGCGGGCCAGCTGCTCTTCGGCACCGTGGAAACGTGGCTCATCTGGAAGCTGACCTGCGGAAAGGCGCACATCACCGACTACTCCAACGCCAGCCGCACCATGATGTTCAACATCCACACGCTGGAATGGGACGACGAAATCTTGCAGGAGCTGAACATCCCCAAGCAGATGCTCCCCAAGCCGATGCCGTCCAGCGGCTTTTACGAGTACGCCGACCCGATGCACTTCGGCGGCGAGATCAAGATCGCCGGTGCGGCGGGCGACCAGCAGGCGGCCCTCTTCGGCCAGACCTGCTTTGCCTCCGGCGAAGCCAAGAACACCTTCGGCACCGGCGGATTTCTGCTCATGAACACCGGCGAGACACCCGTCACCTCCCGGAACGGCCTCGTGACCACCATCGCGTGGGGCCTCGACGGCAGGGTGGATTACGCGCTGGAAGGCTCGATCTTCGTGGCCGGTGCAGCCATCCAGTGGCTCCGCGATGAGCTGCGCCTGCTGGAAGAGGCCCGGGACTCGGAGTACATGGCCCGGAAGGTCCGGGACACCAACGGCTGTTACGTCGTGCCGGCCTTCACCGGCCTCGGCGCGCCCCACTGGGACCAGTACGCCCGGGGCACCATCGTGGGCCTTACCCGGGGCTGCAACAAGTACCACATCATCCGGGCCACGCTGGACAGCATCTGCTATCAGGTCAACGATGTCCTCCACGCCATGGCGGCGGACTCCGGCATCGCCATGAAGTCCCTCCGGGTGGACGGCGGCGCGTCGGCCAACGACTACCTCATGCAGACGATGGCCGACCTCAGCGACCTCGAGGTCAAGCGGCCCTGCTGCGTGGAGACGACGGCGCTGGGCGCGGCTTATCTGGCGGGCCTTGCCGTGGGCTACTGGCAGTCCACCGAGGACATCACCCGCAACTGGTCGGTGGACCGCGTGTTCCAGCCGGCCATCTCCGAGGAGGAGCGGGCGAAGCGGATCAAGGGCTGGAACAAGGCCGTCCGCTGCGCTTACCACTGGGCGAAGGACGAAGAAGAGTAAGAACGAAAAAAGCCTCCGGCTCTGCACACTGGGTGCAGCCGGAGGCTTTTTGTATTATCGCATCAGGGATGGGGGGTCATTTCCGCCCGGTCAGCCGGTTCAGCAGCATCACGGCCAGAACGATGACGCCGATGACGAGCACGATGCCCAGCATTCCGATGACCATGATGGGCAGGGTGGTCATCCAAGAAGTAAGATGAAGCATTTCAGTCCCTCCTTTAGCTCATCAGGGTCAGGATCAGTCCGCCTGCGATGACGGAGGCGATCTGGCCCGAGACGTTGACGCTGATGGAGTACATCAGCAGGAAATTCTGGTTGTCCTCCTCGAGGCCCATGCGGTTGACGACGCGGCCGCTCATGGGGAAGGCCGAGATGCCCGCTGCGCCGATCATGGGGTTGAGCTTCTTGTCTGCCGGGAGGAAGAGGTTGATCAGCTTGGCGAAGAGGACGCCGCCGGCGGTGTCAAAGACGAAGGCCACGAGGCCCAGCGCAAGGATGAGCAGGGTGTCGGGCCGGACGAACTTGTCTGCCGTCATCTGCCCGGCCACGGTCAGGCCCAGCACGATGGTGATGAGGTTGGCGAGGATGTTCTGGGCCGTCTCGCTCAGGGCGTTCAGCACACCGCACTCCCGCAGCAGGTTGCCGAACATCAAGAAGCCCACCAGTGCCACGCTGGCCGGGGCCACGAGCCCTGCGATGATGGTCACGACGATGGGGAAGAGGATCTTGGTCAGCTGGCTGACGCTGCCCTTCTGGTAGGCCATCCGGATGCGGCGCTCCTTCTGGGTGGTCAGCAGCTTGATGACCGGCGGCTGGACGATGGGGACCAGCGCCATGTAGCTGTAGGCCGCCACCATGATGGCGCCGAGGTACTGGGAGTTGAGGGTGTTTGCCACAAAGATGGCCGTGGGGCCGTCTGCTGCACCGATGACGGCGATGGAGGCTGCGTCCTTCAAATCGAAGAAGAAGCCTGCGAGGAAGAGGGTGAAGAAGATACCGAACTGTGCTGCCGCGCCGAAGAGCATCAGCCACGGCTTTTCCAGCAGCGGGCCGAAGTCGATCATCGCGCCGATGCCGATGAAGAGCAGCAGGGGAAACAGCTCGTTGGACATTCCTGCCTCAAACAGAGCCGAGATGGGGCCGACGGTGTCGCCCTGTGTGATTGCGCCCGACAAGGGCAGGTTGACGAGGATGGCGCCGAAGCCCATCGGAAGAAGCAGGCTCGGCTCCATTTTTTTTGCGATGGCAAGGTAGATGAGGAGCGCGCCGATGCCCCACATCACCACCATCTGCCATGTCAGGTTCCCGAAATTAGAGAACAGACTGGCGAATGCATTCCAGAATTCCATGTCATTGCCTCCTTTGAAATTTGCGGTGCAATGACGAAAAAAAGAGACTTCAGCCACAGCACCAGATACTGTGACAAAAGTCTCAAGCGAACGCATGACATCGGGCATTTCTGCCGTGCTGACGCTGTCATGCAGCACCCCCATAAGGCGGGATGCCCTTTACTCCCTTTTATCCAGACTATTAAACCAGAACCGGAGAGGATTGTCAAGGAAAATGCGGGGTTCTTAGCCGATTTTTAACACTTGGGGGACACAAAAGGCCGGGCAGACAGCCGCCCGGCCTTTTGGAGTCAATCTTTTACGACGGCCACCCGCCCGATGCCATAGCGGGCAAAGAGGGGGAGAGCCTGCGCCGGGATGATCTCGCCGCTGACCACGATGGGGACAGCGGGCGGACAGGAGACCGCCGGTGCGGCGCAGATGCGGCCCACAGCCTCGGCAGCGGGCACCATCTCCTGTGGGGCGAGGACGGCCTCCCGGATGGCGGCGGGGCGGGGCTGCGCCTGAAGCGCCTCAGCCAGAGCCGCAAAGGCGGCGGCGTCGCTGTCCGAAGCGGGCGCAGCGGAAGATGCTTCGGCACAGAGAGCGTGGAGCGCTTTCTGGAGACGGGCGAAGTCCTCGGCGGAACTCTCGGGGGAGGGCATCAGCACCAGATAGCGGGGGTCGGCATACTCGCACTCCACGCCCTGCTCCCGCAGAGCCTGCGCCAGCTGCTGGCCCGAGAGGCCCAGCACGGCGGCGTCCAGCGTCAGCTTGAGCGGCTCACGGTGCGCCCCGGTGAGGGGGAGGGCCAGCCCGGGCCGGAAGGCATCCAGCTCCCGGCAGAGCATCCCCAGACGCCAGCGGCAGAGGGCCAGCTTCTCCCGGAAGTCGTCTGCCAGCCGCGCATTGGCGGCGTCCAGCGACTGTAAGATGAGGTAGGACGGGCTGGTGGAGCCGAAGAGGGCCAGCGCATTGCGTACAGCAGCTTCGTCGGCCTGCACCGACGGCCCGAGGTGGAGATAGGCCCCGCCGGTGAGGACGGGCAGGGTCTTGTGGGCCGAGTCACAGCAGAGGTCGGCACCCAGCTGGATGGGGTGGCGGCTGCCCTCCTTCAGAAAGTGGAGGTAGGCCCCGTGGGCGTTGTCCACCAGAAGGGGGACGCCGTGGGCGTGGCATACCGCCGCCAGCCCGGCGATGTCCTGCACGAAGCCCAGATAGTCCGGGCTGGTGAGGTAGACGCCGAAGGGGGTACGGCCCTCGGCGGTCAGCCCGTCCAATGCGCAGGCGAGGGCCTCCGGCTCCACAGGGCAGGTGCAGAGCGCCCCGGCGGCGTCCGGCGCGGGCCAGAGCCACTGGATGTCGAAGTCCAGCAGGGCGGCTGCGTAGAGCAGGGCCTTGTGGGCGTTCCGCGCCGCCAGCAGGACGGGGCGGGATGCCCCCGCAGGCTGCATCTGGAGCGCAAGGTGGAGCATGGCCCGGATGCACTGGCTGCTGCCCTCGGTGCTGTAACAGGTGCGGGCGGTGCCGAAGAGCTGCGCGGCGTTGGCCTCGCTCCGGGCGATGATGCCTTCGGCCTCGTACAGCTCGTCCGCGCCCGCAATTTCGGTGATGTCCAGCGCCTCACAGCCCAGCGGGCCGCGGCCCTTGTGGCCCGGCATATGCATCCGGGTGGTGCGCTGCTGGGCGTAGCGGCGGACAAAATCAACGATGGGAGTGTCCATAGGCGCTTATTCGCAGGCTTCGCCGTCTGCGCAGGCGTTGCAGGTGGTGCCCAGCTCGATGGGCACCTCGATGCCCTGCGCGGCAAGCTCCTGATTTTCGGCGACCTTGATCATGATGGCGCACTCGATGCGCTTTTTGAACAGCTCACAGCCGTACTCGTAGACGCCGGTGATGCTGCCGGTGGCGTGGTAGGCGTTGGCCGCGCAGCCGCCGGAGCAGTAGAGCTTGGCCCAGCAGTCCTTGCACTCCGGGCGGGCGTAGGCGTTGCAGTGCTTGAACTCATCCCGCACGGCGGTGTTGGTGACGCCCTTCCAAATGTCGCCCATCAGGTACTTGGGGTCGCCGACGAACTGGTGGCAGGGGTAGAGGTCGCCCCACGGGGTAACGGCCATGTACTCGGTGCCGGAGCCGCAGCCGGAGATGCGCTTGTAGATGCAGGGGCCGCCGGTGAGGTCGATCATGTAGTGGTAGAAGGTGAAGCCCCGGCCCTCGCGGTCGCGCTTGATCATCTCTTTGGCCAGGATCTCGTACTGCTCCTTCAGGATGGGCAGGTCCTCGGCGGTGAGGGCGCTGGGGTCGGTGGGCTTCGAGACCACCGGCTCCATGCTCAGCTCGGTGAAGCCGAGGTCGGCCATGTGGAAGATGTCGTTGGTGAAGTCGGTGTTGTAGTGGGTGTAGGTGCCGCGCATATAGTAGTTCTTGTCGCCGCGCTTCTTCACGAACTCCTGAAATTTCGGGACGATGGCGTCATAGCTGCCATGGCCGGCGTAGTCCTTGCGGAAGCGGTCGTGGACCTCCTTGCGGCCGTCGAGGCTCAGGACGACATTGTGGCACTCCTTGTTGCAGAAGTCGATGACGTCGTCGTCGATGAGTACGCCGTTGGTGGTCATGGTGAAGCGGAAGTTCTTATTATGAATTTTCTCCTGCTCGCGGCAGTAGGCCACCAGCTTTTTCACCATGTCGAAGTTCATCAGCGGCTCGCCGCCGAAGAAATCGACCTCGAGGTTGCGGCGGGTGCCGGAGTTCTCGATGAGGAAGTCCATGGCCCGCTTGCCCACCTCGAAGCTCATCAGGGCGCGGTCGCCCTGATAGCGGCCCTGCGAGGCGAAGCAGTAGGAGCAGTTGAGGTTGCAGGTGTGGGCGACGTGGAGGCAGAGGGCCTTCACCACCGTCTGGCGGTTCTTGAAGTCGAAGGCCATGTTCTCGTAGACGTCGGGTGCCCACAGCTTGCCTGCGGACTCCAGAGAGGCCACATCCTCGAGGCACTGGCGCAGGTCGGCCTCGGTGACGTCGGGGCGGGAGCCGTACTTGGCCAGCAGAGCGGCCACGATCTCGTCGGCAGAGTGCTCTTTGTACATCGCAATGGCGTCGTAGGCCACGTCGTCCACGACGTGCACCGAGCCGCTGCAGGTGTCCAGCACGATGTTATATCCGTTCAGTTGATACTGGTGTACCATTTCATTCTCCAATCTATTGTTGCCATAAAAAAATGCCGCCCTGCAAAGGCGGCATAGGGTCTGCAATGATTACTTATTGCTGTTCTCGCACTGCTGGTTTGCGACGCCGCAGGAGGTCTTGCAGGCAGACTGGCAGGAAGTCTGGCACTCGCCGCAGCCGCCGGTCACGACGCTCTTGGTCAGGTCACGAGTAGCGATAGTCTTAATACGTTCCATAATTGAAAACCTCTCTAAGCTCCAAAGTTTTGCATACAGCGCTCTGTATACAGTGTTATCTTTATGTATGATAACACGATGTTGGGATTCTGTCAAGATTCCGCGCGGCGTTTTTTAGCCCAGAGGCTGATACTTTTTCAGGATGGTGTGCAGCCCCAGCTCCCGGGCGCGGGCCAGCAGGTAGCGGTAGCGGCACAAAAGGGCCTGCCGCTCGTAGATGCGCTGTTCGATGAGGTCGGAGTCCACCTCGAGGTCGAACATCATCGCGTTCCGCCGCAGGCAGAACAGGCACTCTTTCAGTTCTTCCTCCAGCTCGGGGTCGTAGCGCTCGTGCTCGCTGTCGCGGGGGATACGGGGCGAAAGCAGCGTCTGGGCGGTCTTGGGGTGGGCTTGCAGCATAAGGCGTCCTCCTTTTGAAGTTTGTGTACCATAAAATAAAAATGGCAGAATAACATAGTTTACTTTATTATATGGTGCAGAGGACGCGGAAAATGCTGGATTCTGGTCGGCACAAAAAGAGACCGCCGCCTCCGGGTGCAAAGGACGAAAAATTATCTCGGAAGTGCGTCTGTTTCCAAAAATCCGCAAATTTTTTCAGATTTCCGCTTGACAAAGCGCCCGGAGGCGGGTATAATAGCACACGTTGACCGGCTCAACGCCGCGAAACAAAACCGAATAATGGGGATTTGCATAGTGGTAGTGCGGTAGACTCTGACTCTACTTGTGGGAGTTCGATTCTCTCATCCCCAACCAAGAAGCCATCTGATTCGCTCAGATGGCTTTTTTGTTTTGCTTTGGGGCCGGTGTGACACAAACTTCTGATTTTTTTCCGGCGGGCGGGGCTATACTGTTCTTTGATGCAACAGGGCAATACAGAAGACAGGAGCCACGCAGAAGATAGGAGCCACGCAAATGAGCATTTGGGATGCATTCGGCAAAGGACGGTACAAGGGCTTTTCCCGGGAGGCAGGGCAGCTGCTGGACAAGGCGGTGGAGCTGGCCGGAGGGCTGGGCTGCAAAAAGGCGGACACCGGCCATCTGCTGTGGGCGATGCTGCAATCGGACGGCGGCCCGGCGGCCCGCTTTCTGGCCGGGAAGAACATCTCGGAGCTGGAGGTGCGGCGACAGCTCTCCGCCGGGCGGAGCGGCACGGCCCTCCGGCTGGCTCGGGGCGACATGGCGGCAGACCTGCGCCGGGCGATGGACTACGCCGTCATCGGGGCACAGAACGCCCACCTGAGCCGGGCCGAGCCGGAACACCTGCTCTGCGCCATGCTGGAAGACGCCGACTGCGCCGCCGGGGTCATGCTGGCTTCGATGGGCGTCCAGCTCACCGAGGCGGTGCGGGAGTGCCGCCAGCTTTCGGGGCAGTTCATCCTGCCCATCCAGCCCCGGACGTCCCCGCCTCTGCCGCGGGGGAGCCGGGCCAGCGACAAATACTGCCGCGACCTGACCCGCCGGGCGGCGGACGGTGAGCTGGACCCGGTGTTCTGCCGGGAAAAGGAGCTGGACCGGATGGTAGAGATACTATGCCGCCGCCAGAAAAATAACCCCTGCCTCGTGGGTGAGCCGGGCGTGGGCAAGACCGCGCTGGCCGAGGGTCTGGCCCAGCGCATCGCCGACAAGCAGGTGCCCCGGATGCTGCAGGGCCGTCGGCTGTTGGCGCTGGATATGGCCAGCCTCGTGGCGGGCACCAAGTACCGGGGCGACTTCGAGGAGCGGTTCAAGAACCTGCTGGAAGAGCTTGTCCGGGACGGCAGCGCCATCCTCTTTGTGGATGAGTTCCACACCATCGTGGGCGCAGGTGCGGCAGAGGGGGCCATCGACGCGGCCAGCATCTTAAAGCCGGTGCTGGCCCGGGGCGAGCTGCAGCTCATCGGCGCGACGACGAATCAGGAGTTCCGCACCCACATCCAGAAGGACGCCGCCCTCGAGCGCCGCTTTGGGCGGGTGCAGATCGAAGAGCCGACCCCGAAGCAGGCGGTGGAGATTCTGGAAGGGCTGGCCCCCCGCTACGAGCGCTACCACGGCGTCCGCCTGCCCAATGAGGCCCTGCGGGAGGCGGTGGAGCTTTCGGTGCGGTACCTGCCGGGGCGCTGCCTGCCGGACAAGGCCATCGACCTTGTGGACGAGGCCTGCGCAGCGGTGCGCATCCGGGCCGAGCGGGAGGGGGAGAAGGACCCCGTCCTGAGCCGGAAGGAGATCGCCCGGGTGGTGGCACAGGCCAGCGGCGTGCCCGCCGAGCGGGTGGGCGAAAAGGAGCGGGAGCGTCTGGCCCGCCTCGAGGAGCGGCTGAACGCCGAGGTGGTGGGGCAAAGCCGGGCCGTGGCTGCGGTGGCCGGAGCCATCCGGCGCAGCCGCACAGGGCTGGGCGAGCCGGGCAGGCCCATCGGGGCGCTGCTCTTCCTCGGGCCGACCGGCGTGGGCAAGACGGCGCTGGCAAAGGCGCTGGCCGAGAGCTGGTTCGGCAGCGGGAAAGCCCTGCTCAAGTTCGATATGTCAGAGTATCAGGAGCAGCACACGGTGGCCCGTCTGCTGGGTGCGCCTCCGGGCTATCTGGGCCACGACGAGGGCGGTCAGCTCACCGAGGCCGTCCGCCGCCGCCCCTACAGCGTCGTCCTTTTCGACGAGATCGAAAAGGCCCACCCCGACATCCAGAACATCCTGCTGCAGATGCTGGAGGACGGCCAGCTCACCGACTCCATGGGCCGGAAGGCCGATTTCCGGAACACCATCGTCCTGCTGACGTCCAACCTCGGGGCACGGTTCCTCGCGGGGCAGAGCGCACCGCTGGGCTTTGGGGCGGGCAGCGAGGCTGCCTTTGAAAAGCAGTCGGAGGCCGCCGTCGCCGAGGCGAAAAAGTGGTTCCGGCCCGAGCTGGTGGGGCGGCTGGATGAGCTGATCGTCTTCCGCCCGCTGGAGGAGCAGAGCCTCTGCTCCATCGCCGAAAAGCTGCTGGGCCAGCTGGAAGAGCGTGCGGCCCGCAGCGGCTATCAGCTCACCCACACGGCCCGGGTCGGCCCGGCGCTGGCCGCAAAGGCCCGCTCGCCCTACGGGGCGCGGGAGCTGCGCCGACAGGTGGACCGTGCCGTGGAGCAGGCCTTCGCCGACCAGATCGCCTCCGGCAGCGTGAGCCTCGGCCAGCGCTGGACGGCAGACTGCACCGCCGACGGCACCATCGTGGTGGAGGAGACGCAGACGGCGGGCGTCGGGTGAAAAGCTCTTGCATCTGTTCTGGTTTTCCGCTATGATAGAGGGCAGGAATCACCAGAGGAGGAAGCCGAATGCGCTATCTGTTTTTGCTCAACCCCACCGCTGGCAAGCGGGACTGCACCACCGGGCTGACCCCGGCCATCCATGCCGCCGCCGGACGGGCAGGCATCCCGCCGGAGAAGCTGCAGGTCGTCGTGACCCAGTACGCGGGCCATGCCCGTGCGCTGGCTGCGGAGGCGGCGCGCACCGCCGAGGCCGAGGGCGAGCCGGTGCGCATCTGGACGGCGGGCGGCGACGGCACCTTCAATGAGGCGCTGACGGGTGCCAATGGGTGCGCCCTTGCCGCCGTGGGGTGTCTGCCCTTCGGCAGCGGCAACGATTTCCTCCGCACCTACGGCACGAGGGAGGAGTTCAGCGACCTTGACGCGCAATTCGCGGGCGGGGCGGTGGACATCGACCTGATGGAGACCGACCTCGGCCTCTCGGCCACCATCTGCGCCGCCGGGCTGGACGCACAGGTGGCCTACGGCATCCCCCAGTTCCGGCGCATCCCCTTCTGCGGCGGCGAGATGGCCTACGCCCTCTCCATCGTCCGGCAGCTCTGCGGCCACATCGGCCGGAAGGTGGCGTTCACCATCGACGGCGAGGAGCTGACGGTGGACTGCCTGATGTGCGCGGTCTGCAATGGCCGCACCTACGGCGGCGGCTTCTATGCCGCGCCGGAGGCCCGGCCCGACGACGGCTGGCTGGACGTCTTTATCATCCGCAGGGTGGGCCGACTGACCATCGCCCGGCTGCTGGGGATGTACAAGGGCGGGAAGCACTTCCGGGACGGTGCGCTGACCGAGCAGGCGAAGCCCTACTTCCTCTACCGCCGGGCCAAGTGCGTCTCCCTGCGCCCTACGGATGGGCGAGGCCCCATCGTGGCGACGGCGGACGGCGAGTGCGCCCCCTGCGAGGCCATCACCGCCCGGCTCAGGCCGCTGGCGGGGCACGTCCTGCTGCCGAAGCCCGCCTACGAGCGGTTCATGGCTCAGCGTGCCAGCGTATAAAAGGAGAGACTGCGAAGCGCCCTGCCGGGGGCGCTTTTTTGCTGTCATAAAATATTAACAAAGAAATTTGCAAAAACCCTTGATTTTTCTGTCTGAGATGAGTACAATACACTTAGCACTCAGGGAAATGGAGTGCTAAACACCCGGAGGGGAGAAGCCCCGGGCTATAAAAAAGTTTCACTTTTATTTTTTATAATAGGAGGGCAAGAACGATGAAGATCATTCCTCTTGCAGACCGTGTTGTTATCAAGACTGTTGAGGTCGAGGAGACCACCAAGGGCGGCCTCATCCTGACCGGCAGCGCCAAGGAGAAGCCGCAGGTGGCACAGGTCGTGGCCGTCGGCCCCGGCGGTGTCGTGGACGGCAAGGAAGTCAAGATGACCGTCAAGGTGGGCGATAAGGTGCTCACCAGCAAATACTCTGGCACCGAGGTCAAGGTGGACGGCGAAGAGTGCACTATCGTGCGTCAGGCCGACATCCTGGCCATCGTGGAGTAAGCGTCTTTCCCTCATCACTGGATCATCAAGCTTTTATAAAGGAGCGATAAGAATATGGCTAAGCAGATCAAGCAGGGCGAGGAAGCCCGCAAGGCACTGTGTGCCGGCATCGACACTCTGGCAGATACCGTTAAGATCACCCTCGGCCCCAAGGGCCGCAACGTGGTGCTGAGCAAGAAGTTCGGCGCCCCCGTCATCACCAACGATGGTGTCACCATCGCCAAGGAGATCGAGCTGAAGGACGAGTTCGAGAACATGGGCGCACAGCTGGTGCGTGAGGTCGCTACCAAGACCAACGACGCCGCAGGCGACGGCACCACCACCGCTACCGTTCTGGCACAGGCAATGGTCACCGAGGGCATGAAGAATGTCACCGCCGGTGCAAACCCGATGGACATCCGCCGCGGCATGAGCAAGGCTGTCACCAAGGCTGTCGAGACCATCAAGGCCCACAGCCAGAAGGTCAAGGACTCCAACGACATCGCCCGCGTCGGCACCATTTCTGCCGGTGATCCCGAGATCGGCCGCCTCATCGCAGAGGCCATGGAGAAGGTCACCTCCGACGGCGTCATCACCATCGAGGAGAACAAGACCACGGCTGAGACCTACAACGAGATCGTCGAAGGTATGCAGTTCGACCGCGGCTACCTGACCCCCTATATGGTCACGGATACCGACAAGATGGAGGCTGTGCTGGACAATGCCGCCATCCTCATCACCGATAAGAAGATCAGCGTCATTCAGGATCTCGTCCCCCTGCTGGAGCAGGTGATGCAGAACGGCATGAAGCTGCTGATCGTGGCAGAGGACATCGAGGGCGAGGCTCTGTCCACCCTGATCGTCAACCGCCTGCGCGGCACCCTGAACGTCTGCGCCGTCAAGGCCCCCGGCTTCGGCGACCGCCGCAAGGAGATGCTGCAGGACATCGCCATCCTGACCGGCGGCACCGTCGTGTCTGCTGACCTCGGCTACGAGCTGAAGGACGTTACCGTCGATATGCTGGGCCACGCCCGTCAGGTCAAGGTCACCAAGGAGAACACCACCATCGTGGGCGGCGCAGGCGACAAGGACGCCATCGCATCCCGCATCGCACAGATCCGCAACCAGATCGAGGCTGCTACCAGCGACTTCGACCGCGAGAAGCTGCAGGAGCGTCTGGCAAAGCTGGCGGGCGGCGTGGCCGTCATCAAGGTTGGCGCTGCCACTGAGGTCGAGATGAAGGACAAGAAGCTCCGCATCGAGGACGCTCTGAACGCCACCAAGGCGGCTGTTCAGGAGGGCGTCGTCGCTGGCGGCGGCACTGCCCCCATCAACGCCATCCCTGCAGTCCGTGAGCTGTGCGACACGCTGGAAGGCGACGAGCGCACCGGCGCAAAGATTGTCCTGAAGGCTCTGGAGGCTCCTCTGCGCCAGATCGCCAAGAACGCCGGCCTCGAGGGCAGCGTCATCATCGACAAGATCGTCTCTGCCAACAAGCCCAACTACGGCTTCGACGCCCAGAATGAGGTCTACGTGGAGGATATGATCGCCGCAGGCATCGTTGACCCCACCAAGGTCACCCGCTCCGCTCTGGAGAACGCAGCTTCCGTCGCTGAGATGGTGCTGACCACCGAGAGCCTCGTGGCCGACCTGCCCGAACCCCCGGCTGCTCCTGCTGCCGGCGGCGATATGGGCGGCATGGGCGGCATGTACTAATAACTGCCTAAAAACCGCATGAATCCTTGATTTTTGGAGCGCGCAAAAGCGGATTTACGCCAAACTTACGCCACTTACGCCAAAAATCAAAGCGCACTATAGGGTAACAAAATCGGCACTCGCTGAAAAGCGGGTGCCGATTTTTTGTGTCTAGGGATTTGTGAATTTGCTGAAAGAGAAATTTTTACTGCTTGGCTGAAAACAAAAGAAATGATTACAACACTCGCACTAAAAATATTGACAATATATAAAAGATGATGTAAAATTTTAACAGAAATTATCGTTTGGAGGCGATGTTATGGAATACGAACGTAGACATAAGGAGAAATTCCCCGTTTTAGCAATCTGTTACGATTTCGACAAAACTTTATCGCCTGACGATATGCAGGCGCAGGGATATATTCAGTCCGTTGGCTATAACATCAATGAATTTTGGGAAAAATCCAATGATTTGGCAGCGGACAATGACATGGATACTAATCTGGCATATATGTATACGATGAAAGAGGAAGCAGAAGGTAATTTTGTTTTTACAAAAAAGAAACTCGCCGAATATGGAGCAAAGGTAAAGCTTTTTAATGGTGTGGAGGAGTGGTTTGAGCGTATTCGTGCCTATGGAAAGGCACATGGTGTTATAGTAGAACATTATATTATTTCCTCAGGGTTAAAGGAAATGATTGAAGGAACGTCTATTGCTAAGAACGGGGCGTTTGAAAAAATTTATGCAAGCTCATTTTATTATAATGAACGTGGTGTTGCCGTATGGCCTGCACAGGTAATCAATTACACCAGCAAGACCCAGTTCCTCTTCCGCATTGAGAAAGGAACATTGGATATCAATGACTCGGCAGTAAATGAATACTTCCCGCCGGATCAAATGCGAGTTCCATTCCGCAATATTGTTTATATTGGCGACAGTGATACGGATATTCCCTGTATGAAACTAGTGAATTCTTCCGGAGGACATTCTATTGGCGTTTATAATCCAGATACAAAGGACAAGAAAAAAGTTTTGAAGATGATTCGGGATAATCGAATCAAGCATTTTGCACCAGCAGATTACTCGGAAAATGGCGAATTAGACCAATTGGTAAAGGCAATTATTGATAAGACTGCGGCTTACGAGGTGTTGGAATCGCAATATTTTGAGAATCTTGCTGAAGCGAGAAAAGAATAAAAAAGTATAAGCATATAGCGAACTTATTCATTCTGAACAGAGATGGCAACAGCCGCACAGCATGACCAGAATAGTCAACTGCTGTGCGGCTGTTGTTATGCTTATGCCTATACTTACGCCAGATGGAGTTTCTCTTTCAGCGCATCCTGAAGGACGCCGGAAAAGTTGATGTGTGCCGATTCGGCGGCATCGTTGAGCCAGCCGGGAATGGAAAGGGTTTTCTTTACGGGTCTGTACCGCTTTTCGTACTCTTCCATATCGAAAGGCACCATCACTACAAAATCTTCCGGGTCAACGTGAAGCGCAGAAGGGACAGAAGGCTCCGGGCAGACTTTGCAATCTTCCAGCATAAGGCCGATGGCATCCTGTGCCATGCGGACAGCTTCGTCCATGGTATCGCCTTGGGTGAAGCAGCCCTCAATATCGGGAATCTCAACAGAGTACCCGGTTTCTTCCGGGTGAAAAATTGCAGGATAGAAAATAGCATTCATAATGTGACCTCACCTTTTATAATTCAACAAACAATCAATGTACCTTCATTTAACAGGCCTACATTATTGGTTGGAAATTGTAGAATAGTCTATGCAGTGCTTCGCAGTTTCAGAATATGAAGTCTACAATCATCATATTCTTACTTTTTGAGTCCGGCTAATTTGAGAATGTTTTTCTCGGTACCGGGCTTCAGATCCTTTGCGTGAAATGGAACGACAGTGGTTTTGTTGGTAGTTGGGTTATGGTACTTGTAGTGTGACCCATTTGCACTGACTAAAACAAAGCCGTTCTGCTCCAGCAAGCGAATCATTTGCTTGGGAGTCATCGGCATGGCGGGTGCCCCTCCTTTCTTTCAGGATTACAGTTTTATTGTATACGTATTTTACGTATTTGTCAAGAGGCAAAAACAGCCGCCCAGCGACCTTACGGTCTCGCTGGGCGGCTTATTTTTTGCGTTTCCAGAGCAAATATTCTTCGTAGCGGTGCATCTCGTTCTGTTCTTCTTCGGTCAGGCGCTGGCGCTGTTTGCGAACCTCGTCCGAGGGGTCGATGTCGGTCAGACCCAGCAGGTAGTCGGCGGAGGTGCCATAACGCTTGCAGAGTGCAATCAATACTTCATGGCTGGGAGATGCTTTGTCGCGTTCCCATGTGCGGACGGTAGGCACTGAAACATGAAATGCTTTTGCTAAATCTTCTTGCGTTTCACCGTTTAATTTGCGTAACTCCGCGAGCCGTTCGCCAATCATCCTAATTCCCTGCCTTTCTTTGCTATCAGTATAAATAATATTGTCGCTTTTGACAAAAACCGATAATCCCGTTGTCAGTTTTGCTTAAAAGTGATAATATTATTATCATAATAGTGCGAAAGTGATAAGAATACTGACACTTCCGCCGCAACGCTAAGGCAAAGCGAGGGAATCCCCGTTGGAACAACTGATCGACTTTCACGCACCGGAAGTGCAGGCGGTGCTGGATACGCTACTAAAAGATAAATCCACCGGCAAAAACATCATCTGGGCCACCGACCCGCCGGAAGAGCTGCAAACGGTGATGTACGAACCTGTCACGGATAGATCCCAGATCACCACCCAGCAGCTCGGGCTGACCCACTACGAGGTGGTGCTGCCCCGGATGATGAAGCAGACCGACACCCAGCAGCAGCGCACCCGCAAAAAAGGCGAGGTGTTCAGCCCCGCATGGGTCTGCAACAAGATGAACAACGCACTGGACGCCGACTGGTTCCGTGGGCTGGGGGCAGGAGAGACCGCCGGGCAGTTTACGGTGGAGCTGCCCCAAGGCTGGCAGACGGTGGAAACGCCGGTGCAGTTCCCGGCTTGCAAGGGCAGGACCCCGGCATGGGTGCAGTATGTGCAGAGCCGCCGCTTGGAGGTGACCTGCGGCGAAGCCCCCTTTCTGGCGTCCCGGTACGATGCCGCTACCGGCGAGATGATCCCGGTAGCTCGGCGCATTGGCATTCTGGACCGCAAGCTGCGGGTGGTAAGCGAGAACGCCGCCACAGAGGACGAGTGGCGCAAATATGCCACCCATGCGGTGCAGTCCACCTACGGCTACGAGTATCAGGGTGATAATCTTTTGTTGGCGCGGGTCAACCTGCTGCTGACCTATGCAGAGCACTTGCAAGCCCGCTGGCAGCGCAAACCCACAAAAGAAGAGTTACAGCCTATCGCCACCATCATCAGCTGGAACCTGTGGCAGATGGACGGTCTGCACCTCTCTGTGCCCGGCGGCAAGCCCCAGCCGGAGACAGAACAGCTTGACCTCTTTTCCATGTTCGGGGCGGCAGAGCCGCAGCCGCCCACGGTATCCTGTAAAGTGAAAAACTGGCGCAAGGGCAGCCATGGAACGACCCAGAACTTTGAAACCATTCAGGAAGGGAGTACCAGCATGAAGTTTGATTATGTCATCGGAAACCCGCCGTATCAGGAAGTTGATGGAGGTTCAGGCGCAAGCGCAACACCGGTATATAACAAATTCATTGAGGAAACAAAGACATTGAATCCAACGGCAATGTCTTTTATTATTCCAGCAAAATGGTATTCTGGTGGTAAAGGGTTGGATAAATTTCGAGAGCAGATGTTAAACGACAAACGAATGGCGGTACTCGTTGACTATCCTAACTCGCTGGATGTTTTTCCGAATGTGGATGTTGCTGGTGGTGTATGCTATTTTGTGTGGGCTAAGTCACATGATGGAAAATGCTACTACATAAATTACCGAGATGGGGTTAAGACATCCGAATACCGTGATTTGAATGAGTTTTCGACATTTATTCGTTATCCAATCGCTGCCGAGATAGTTAAGAAGGTGCGTCTGAAAGGAGAGCAGACGCTTGATACGATAGTTTCCAGCCGAAAGCCGTTTGGTCTTGCTACAAATGTGAAACCGCTCAAAGCAGGAGATATTCAACTGAGATTTAATGGTGGGATAGGCCCATATAAAAGAAGTTTGATTTCTACGGGTATAGAAAATATAGACCGCTATAAAATCATTATTTCATATTTGACCGCAGAACACGCAGGACAGCCCGATAAGAACGGACAATACCGCATTCTCTCGACAATGGAAAAGCAGCCGCCGAAAGTAGTTTGTTCAGAAACGTATCTCGTTGCAGGAGCATTTGACACAGAAGCTGAAGCAGATAACTATATGAGATACCTGAAAACACGATTTGTGCGTTTTTTGATTTCGATTTTGGCGATGACACAGCATATCAGCAAAGGTATGTTTGGTTTTGCTCCTGTTCAGGATTTTTCAAGAGCGTGGACAGATGAAGAACTTTTTTCAAAGTATTAACTAACTTCTGATGAAGTGGCATTCATACAAAGCATTATAAAGGAGATGGCATAATGGCTGGCATAACCCTGCGCACTGCCCGGCAGGTGGTGCCCATGATCTACGCCTATACCACCCCGGAAATTGCCCGGCACAACGGCTGGACGAAGATCGGCTACACCGAGCAGTCGGTGGACAAACGTCTGAAACAGCAGACCCACACCGCCGATGTGCTGTTCCATGAGGAGTGGCGGGGCAATGCCGTCTATGATGACGGCAGCGGTGAGGTGTTCACCGACCACGATTTCCACGCCTACCTCCGCAAGCTGAACGTGGAGAACGACCGCAAAAACGAGTGGTTCCATCTGGATGGGCAGCAGTCCCGGCGGTATTTTCAGGATTTCCGCATGAACCGGGGCCGGGTGCAGCTGGATGCCGCCATCGCCTACACCCTGCGGGAAGAACAGGCAAGGGCTGTCCATGACACCAAGACCTATTACCAGAGCCACCCCGGCGGGGAATACCTCTGGAACGCCAAGCCCCGCTTTGGCAAGACCCTTTCCGTCTACGATTTCTGCAAGCAGGTCGATGCGCAGACGGTGCTCATCGTCACCAACCGCCCTGCCATCGCCAACAGCTGGTACAGCGACTATGTGCGCTTTCTGGGCAGGGAGTCCGGCTATCTGTTTGTCAGCCATGTGGATGCCCTTGCCGGGCAGCCCCATGTGCTGGACGAGCAGGGCTATCTGGATGCCGCCGCACAGGGCGAGAAACTGTATAAGCGCATTGAGTTCGTCAGCCTGCAGGACATGAAAGGCTCCAAGTATTTCGGCGGCGAGTACGACAAGCTGCGCCACCTGACCGAGCTGAACTGGGATGTGCTGGTCATCGACGAAGCCCACGAGGGCGTGGACACCTACAAGACCGACCTTGCCTTTGACCGCATCCGCCGCCGCTTCACGCTGCACCTGTCCGGCACGCCCTTCAAGGCGCTGGCGAACGACAAGTTTGCCGGGGATGCCATCTTCAACTGGACCTACGCCGACGAGCAGGCCGCCAAGCGGAACTGGCAGGGCGCACCGGGGCAGCAGAACCCCTACGCAAACCTCCCCATGCTCAACCTCTACACCTACCAGATGTCCGAGATCATCCGAGACGAGATCCAGCAGGGGGTGGAGATCGACGGCGAAACGCAGGAATTTGCCTTTGATTTGAACGAGTTCTTTAAGGTAAAGCCCAGCGGCAGCTTTGAGCACGACGCCGAGGTGGACCGCTTTCTGGATGCCATGACTACCCAGAACAAATTTCCGTTTTCCACCCCGGAACTGCGTGCCGAGCTGAAGCACACCTTCTGGCTGCTGAACCGGGTGGACAGTGCCAGAGCGCTGGCGAAAAAGCTGCAGGCGCACCCGGTATTCCGGGACTATGAGGTGATCCTAGCCGCCGGTGACGGCAAGCTGGACGACACGGACGAGAACCAGAAGAGCTTTGACCGGGTAAAAGCCGCCATCGCTCACCACGAAAAGACCATCACCCTGTCGGTGGGGCAGCTGACTACCGGTGTCACCATCCCGGAGTGGTCGGCGGTGCTGATGCTCTCCAACCTGAAAAGCCCGGCGCTGTATATGCAGGCGGCGTTCCGTGCCCAGAACCCCTGCCTTTTCCACGAAAACGGCACCTTCCGTCGTAAAGAGAACGCCTATGTGTTCGATTTTGACCCTGCACGCACCCTGCTGATCTACGAGCAGTTCGCCAACGAACTTTCTCAGGACACCGCCAGCGGCAAGGGCAACACCGAGGAGCGCAAGGCGCACATCCAGAATCTGCTCAACTTCTTCCCGGTCATCGGCGAGGATGAGGAAGGGGAGATGATCCCGCTGGATGCAGAAAAAGTCCTCAGCATCCCCCGGAAGATCAAGTCCAAGGAAGTGGTGCGGATGGGCTTCCAGAGCAACTTCCTGTTCCAGAACATTTCCAACGTGTTCAGTGCCCCGCAGGAGGTGCTGGACATTCTGCAAAACTTCCAGCCCATCAGCGAAGCCAAGGCAAAGCCCATCCAGATCACCCCGGACACCGGCGCAGACCTCTCCCTGAACGACAAGGGCGAGGTGGATTTGGACGAGGGCTACGTCATCGGCAAGGCGGCGGATGTGTTCGGGGCAAAGATCTACGAAAGCACCCCCGCGCTGGACACCGCCCTGCAAGACATGACCGATGCCCCGGCTCCTGCCAAAGAAGAGCATCTGGAACCCCTGAAAAAGAGCATCACCAAGGAGATCATCACCCCCATGGTGGAGCAGGCAAAGCAGGAGTATGGCCGGGACCTGAAGCTGTCCGACCAGAAGCGGTTCGAGAGCACCGCCAAAGCCAAGATGGACGTGGCGGTGAACAAGGTGGTGGACAACTACCGCATCGACCAGAGCCAGCTGGAGACCCAGCGCACCCAGCAGCTGCAAAGCTGCACCACCGCCCAGCAGCGCCAGCAGGTGAACCGGGAGTTTGATGCAAAGCAGCAGCAGAGCACCGCCGCCCTGATGGAGACCCTGCAAACCACCATCCAGCAGACAGCGCAGGAAATGCAGCAGACCATCGTGCGCACTGTGGAGACCAACCAGAAGGAGCAGGAGAAAAAGGGCTACGAGGACACCGTCCGTGACCATCTCCGGGGATTTTCCCGCACCATCCCGTCCTTCCTCATGGCCTACGGCGACGAGACCGTAACACTGGCAAATTTTGACCAGATCATCCCGGACAAGGTCTTTCAGGAGGTCACCAGCATTACGCTGGAACAGTTCCGCTTTTTGCGGGACGGCGGGCCGTACATCAACCAAGCCACCGGACAGGAGGAGCACTTTGCAGGCCACCTGTTCGACCCGGTGGTGTTTGACGATTCGGTGAAGGAGTTTCTGAACCTGAAGGTCAAACTGGCGGATTACTTTGACGAGAGCCGCACCGAGGACATCTTCGATTACATCCCGCCTCAGAAAACCAACCAGATCTTTACCCCCAAGTGGGTGGTGAAAAAGATGGTGGACTTGCTGGAACAGGAAAACCCCGGCTGCTTCGATGACCCCGGCAAGACCTTCCTGGATCCCTACATGAAGTCCGGCCTGTACATTACGGAAATCGTCAAGCGTCTTTACCGCAGCGAGAAGATGCGGCAAGCCTTCCCGGACGATAACGCCCGGCTGGAACATATCTTTGCCAAGCAGGTCTATGGGCTTGCCCCTACCGAGATCATCTACCGCATTGCCATCAGCTACATTCTGGGCTTTGCAAAGGATCACGGCATCACCGCCCACCACATCCGTCAGGCGGATACGCTGGAATTTGCCAAGGCGGGCACCATGGAAAGGGAACTGGATAAGATCTTCAGAGATTGACCAATAGAATACGGCATAAAACCAAAGGCGGCTGTCTGCATGGGTGCAGATGGCCGCCTTTTTTGTGCTATACGATTACGAAAACGGACGAATTTGTCAGTTCTCGTTACATCGGAGCCGGACGAGCTGTCCATTCCAGGACAGCTTGCCCGGAGCAAGAGTGCAGAGGTGCGGGTCGCCAGTGGCGACCTCAAAAGGCCGCAGGTATTTTGAAGCACCGACCGAGCCGACAGGCGAGACCGCAGCCCTTTGAAGGGAGTCAAGGGGGAACGCCTTGCCCAGTGATATGACGCTGTGCGTCATATCCTACTGGGTATTATCTGGCGCACCGCAGGCGGCAGATTCAGCAGCAAAGCTGCTGCGCACCCACCCCGCCAAGATGTTGAAATGGAGTGATGTCTATCTGAAACTGACACGACACAACGGACGAGCCGGAGCACACGGCACTTACAACCCCAAGCACAATGACCGCAGTTTCAACCTTGCCAACAGTGAGCACATCGACCCGGAACGAGCCAAGGGCAACATCTACTGGGACTGCTTCCACGGCTTTCGTTCGGCTCTCGCTCCACCCGACCCGGATGATCTGGCGGCGACTTTCTCGGAGGTGGAACGGCAATTCTATGAAACCCACTACACTGCCTTTGTCGAAAGCCAAAACGAGCGCAACGCCAAGATCCGGCACACAGAGCGCAACCGATCCATTCCCGACCTGCTGTCCAGCCGCAAGACCTGCCCGGAAGAGACCATCTACCAACTTGGAACGCTGGATGAACACGCTTCGGCGGAGGACTTGCTGAACATCGTCACGGAGTTCATCGAGGCGTTCAAGACCAAGTTTGGCGAACATGTTCATGTGCTGGACTGGGCATTGCATCTGGACGAAAGCACACCCCACATCCATGAGCGTCATGTGTTCGACTGCGAGAACAAATATGGTGAGGTGGCTCCCCAGCAGGAAAAGGCGTTGGAAGCGTTAGGCTTCAACCTGCCCGACCCGGACAAGCCCCTCAGCCGCCGCAACAACCGCAAGATTACCTTTGATGCCGCCTGTCGGAAAATGCTGTTCGAGATTGCAAAAAGGCATGGGCTGGAATTAGAGGAAGAAGCGGAGTACGG